>JBBIGU010000021.1:0-21577 GCA_037447365.1 Candidatus Peregrinibacteria bacterium
AAATACCTGCACCAACAAGCCAAACAAAAAACATTTTCTTCATATCGTTGGCTCGGAAATATCGAAAGATATATACAGCATTCAAAAAGTATACTGCGAGTGTAAGTTGCGCGATCAAACCCTGAAAACGAAATGGAGCGCCCAAAAGAGATGCTATAGGATCAGTAGAGAAAACAAATGCCAAAAACTCAGCTCCAACGACGCCAAACAGTAATTTTACCTCAAGGGGAAGCTCTTTCCAGAAAATATGTTTTTCAGAAAGAATAAAGTGAGCAAAACTCAATATAGTAAGAAGCGCAGCGATAAAAATAAATGCCATCGCCTTTGGATATTCATACGGATCGGCAATGTAGAACGGAATAAATAACAAACCAGCAACCCAAACTAAAACGCCGAGAAGGGCTGCCTGCAAACGAACAATAAGAGCCATAAAGTTTTTACTAGATCAAAAGCATGATAGATAAGTATACTCAGAGAGTCAATTTGTCATCCTATGAAGATCACTAAAAAAGAAATTCTCTTCACGCTTGCCGTGGCCACACTCGCCACGCTTTTATTACTATATGTGATTCTTCCAAAAATACGATTAGCCAGTATTGGAAAACAAATTAACCAGATACAAAACATTCCAGGATTCGAAGGAAGCACCGTTGTTGTTGATGCAAAATATGAAGGAGCAAAAGAAAGCATCGTAAGTATCAATAGTGATATTCCGATTCACCCGGGATCGAACTACAAACTGCTTACCGCTGCGGCAAGTTTGCACTACCTGACACCGGAGTTCCGATTCAAAACAAATTTTTACACGTTCGAAAAGAACGGAAAAAAACATCTATTAATCAAAGGTAGTGGTGACCCGACATTTCATCGAGAAGATATCCAGGCAATAGCTCAAACACTCAAGGAGAAAAACGTGCACATTACTGGAAATATCTACTACGACGACAGCTACTTTCAGGGTGAAAAATACGGTCCAGACTGGAAACCAGAATGGAAAGATATTCACTTCGGTGTACCAATTTCAGCACTTCAGATCGACGACAATATGCTTTACATCAAGGGTACAGGAAGTTCTGCAAAAAAGAATCTCGCCATCGAAACCGCATCGCTCGAAAACTATCCATTCATCATCGACAAGAGAATTCTCGTAACCACACCACCACCCCACAAGGTGACGGCCAAGATGGACACAAACAATGTGATCATCATGGAAGGAGAAACTTCAGGAGATGAAGATTTTTCAACATTAACCAATATTCGTAATCCAAGTCAGATTACCGCAGAGGTATTTCAACAAGAACTTTTGAAAAATGGCGTATTAACAACAAAATCAAGTGTTTTAAAAGTAGAAAATCTCACACCAAAAAAGACACTCATTTACGAATATTCTTCAGCGCCTCTCGGCGAAATTGTCAAAAAAATGCTCACCTTCAGCAAAAACAATTACGGAGAAACACTCATCCGAACTCTCGGAGAAGAAATAAACAAAGATTCAAAATCTACAGGAAGTCAGGCAAAGGGTGTAGAGCTTCTCAGGAAATTCTTACAAACAGAAGTTGGAATTGTTCCAAACGACTTCACGGGTGTCGATGGATCAGGCATGTCCCCTTCTTCGCGCATTACCGGAAGAGGTATTATGCAGCTCTTCGAATACGTGAATAAACAGCCATGGAAAGACATCTACTGGGCAGCTCTCCCAACATCAAATAACGAAGGTACGCTTCACTACCGATTCATCGGAGCAGACCTCAAACATCTCGTCATCGCCAAAACAGGAACACATGACTTTGCCTCAAGCCTATCGGGAAAAATTCCGCGAGAACACGACACGATTCTCTTCAGTATTCACATCTTTAACCATCATGTCGCAAGTGAATACGTTGGATCAGACGTACAGCCAATCATCGACTTGATCGTCAAAATACTTGATGAGCGACTGTAACCTTGTGCTCATCTTTTGATTCACGGAGTAACTCCCCAATCGTTTTTTTCAAAACCGGATGCACTGTATCCGCAGCAATTTGAGCAAATGGAACGAGAACAAAATTGCGCTCAGTTATAAACGGATGTGGTACGACAAGTGTAGGCGCCTCGTCAACAACCAAATCTCCATACATTAACACATCAATATCCATCGTCCTCGCACCCCACTTTTCCTTTCGAACGCGACCCAGTAATCGCTCCACTTCCATACAAACACTAAGCACATCACGCGGAGATAGATCCGTTTCTATTTCAACAACTGCATTCAAAAAATTCTGCCGAACATCACCACTGGTATTGCGATCAGGATGCTGCCAATCACCAACAACAGGCTCTGTTTCGTATATCGACGATTTCGCAATCGTGACCACCCCCCGCTCTTCAAGCAGCACAAGAGCATCGCGGAGTAATCGCGAGCACTCGCCACAATTCGACCCTAACCCAAGAAAAATTCCACGCATATTTTAGTATACATAATCTACACGGCAGCCCTTTTCGTCACACTCGACCCTTCTGTTTCCCAAAGTCGAACCTCATAGAGTCGCACACCTAAACCAGTTTCACGAACAACATTTGCAGTATCAATCTTCTCACCTTCCATCAAGAATTTTCGCATACCTTCAGTAATATTTGGATCGTTCACCTCTGCCTTTAAAAGTTCACCGAACGGCTCTAGCTGACTCCAAATCCACTCACACACTCGCTCGGCAGACGGATTTTCAAAGAGATCATTGAGATGGTGATGATCAAGCTTATCGACCACTCGACGCATCACAATCCTCTTGAGAATACCAAAATCAATCACAATATCATTTTCACCTATATCTCCCTCTACCGTCACTTCTAATGTGTAAGAATGGCCGTGTAATCGCTCGCACTGACCATAATATTTCGTTAGAAAATGAGAAGCATGAAAAGTAAACTCTTTTGTAACAAACATGGTTGTATTGGATATGAATAAGCCATACAATGGAACCTTAACATACCACATCCCCTACTTTTCACAACCCCCTCCTGTTATGATTGAAAGCGGATCAACAACAATATTCCTCAGCGGTAAACGAGGTGTTGTTGCAGATACCCAGTTCCAAGGAAAAGTAGAGTTATCTCCAGTCACAAGAAGGGCCGTACAAGGAGCAAAATCGAGGGGATTAAGTCGACTTGCCATTCAAAATCCTCGAACCTCTACAAAAGGAAGCAGAGATGGAGCTCTCGTATTCGAAGTCGAAACTCAAAAAGCACCATGCACCGTTGAATACAGAAATTCAGAAACAGCATTTGGGGGGAACACGTATAACACCGCTGTTGGTTATCAAAAAACACTTGAAGCCTTTGATGCCTACGGCGCCCACATCGAATCGACCATATTTCACACAGAAATAGTAAGCAGAGCACTTCGAGATGAACTCGAGAGAGTATTTGGAGACAGACAGTTCGCAATGCCACAACCACCCATACGAGAATCAATGCGGCTAGGATGGTATCTTCCAGAAGAAAAACCGGAGAGTGGAGCAAACGAACACTTCTACCTCTCGTATACACCGCACCACGCACCAATGAATTACGAGCTTCCAGGAGGAGAATTACGAGGAAAAACGTACGTCATCAGCTCAACCGAACGAAATTCATCAGAGTGGAAGCAACTTATAGAAGCGAAAAATCAAGACCCTACCACGACAATTGTCGTCTCACCAGGAAGAAATCAGATGGATATCGATCTCGAACGAGAGGTTCTTGAAAAAATAGACCTCATAGCATTCAACATGAGAGAAGCAAAAGACTTTCTTGGAAGAGTGAATCCCCGACTTCTAGCCTACGTCGAAAATGAAAGCAAAAAGGGAATATCAAACTACGAAATCGCAAAACTTCTCGCAAAGGCGGTATGTGTTATGGGACCAAAATCGGCACTCGTCACCAATGGAGGCTACTCTGTGGCATTTTATGACTCTCAAGGCGATCAACTTACCTCTGTAGATCCACCACGAGTACTCGATCTACAAGATTTAATCAGAGAAAGTATCAACAAAGCACTCCCTGATCGAGAGGTGAGCTTTATTGGATGTGGCGACACCTTGTTAGGAGTCTTCCTTGCGCTTCAAAAGCTTGAAAAATCAGGACAAATCCCATTTTCAACCCAAGAACAGCTTCAAATTGCAGTCAATATCGCTCGATATCACGGCTGGAGCAGCAAACCAAATATTCAATATCTTGATGCGGAAGAATTCAGAAAAATAGCAGACTATAGCGCAAAACATGTAACGAGTGTGGCGGCATAACGTATATGTAGGCGAAAGTTCACTTATTCGCTTATTACTTCCTCATGAAGTACGTTACAAAAACCGTCAAATCCGGTGCCGAGCAGTTCGCTATCTTGGCTATCTCAGGAAGTTGGCTCACAGCCTTGATCTGGCTCACTCGTTAATCAAAGTGTCCCCTCACTCTCTTTGATTGCGTAGATCATATCCAAACTTCGTCTCGCCGCGCATACATCGTGCATTCGAAGAATTTCAGCTCCATTCAGATACGCCACATTGGCACTCGCAAGCGACCCTTCGAGTCTTTCTTCAAGTTTCCCTGGAATGAAAGATTTTCGTGATGTTCCAACAAGAATTGGAAGTCCGAAAACTTTGAGTTCACTGAGTCGATTGAGAACTTCGAGACTATACTTCGGATCACCGCTTACAAAAGCACCCATACCGGGATCGAGAACTAACTGCTCTCGTTTAACGCCCTGTGACTCCGCATAGGCAATTTTTTCCTGAAAAAATTCTATAATCGTCCCCATCACATCATCATATTGCGTAAGCTCTCGAGTCGTTCGCGGGGTCGAATCTTTTGCATACATGATGGCACACATCACACCCGATTCAGCGATAAGTGATGCCATCTTCAAATCCCCTCGCAATGCCGTCACATCATTCACCATCGAAATTCCTGATTCTATAGCCATTTTTGCAACTTCAGATTTCCACGTATCAATTGAAAATTTCACACGATCAGTAAATTTCTTTTCTCGAATAAGCCCAAAGACCGGAGTAAGCCTCGCCAACTCTTCTTCGAGAGAAACATCCTTTGAAGTTGGACCTGTCGACTCTGCACCAATATCAATCCAATCTGCGCCATCAGCGATATGCTGTTCAATAACTTGTTCAACTTTTTTGAGATGCACTTTTCCATCCTCAAAAATAGCCCCTCCATCAAAAAATGAATCCGGTGTCACATTCAAAACAGCCATAACTTGTGGCTTCTGATAGCCAGATTTTAGACGTCGCAAAATTCCATTTAATTCTTCACCAATTTGTTTAAGACCAAATGGTTGTGCTCGCAAATTCAATAAAAGCATTTCAAGTTGCGAAACGCTCATCATCAAAATTGCATCAGTTGACTCCCCTTCCAAAAAAGACGCCTCTTTTGGCAGTGCCAGATCTCCACCGACAGCGATAGACTCTTGTTTCAAAATATTGGCCGCACGAACAGATAAACCTTGAAGGTAAATTGTTTTCATGAGCATCTTTTTCGCCATAATTCCAATGCCCCCACTATCAACACCAAGCTTGCGCAACTCACGTTGAGCTTGAGAAAGGCTGGAGATATGACGGAAAAAAATATTCATAGTGGCAAGATCGTAAGCTACCAACTGCCCTACAAAGAGTCAACTAAAGCTTGAAAAATAGCTTTGGTGATGGGTCCGGATTTGCCCTTATCAATGATTTTTTCACCGACTTTGGTCACAGCCACAACGCCACTTGGGGCATTAGTAAGAAAAACCTCATCTGCTGTCTTCACAAATGACTTTTTGAAATAACCGTATACAATTTTTTTGAGAACTTTTTTGCGAACAAGCTTACGCGCTAATTTTAAAATTGTATCTCGCGTTACTCCGAGAAGTACGCCTGATTTTGGCGTATACAAGATACCTTTTCGAATGACAAAGAGATTGCTCACTGCACCCTCGCTCACATATCCTTCGCGATCAACAAGAAGCACATCATAGAGCCCTTCTTGCAATGCGTGCATTCTCGCCATCACAAGCGGAAATAAACTCGTGGTTTTTACAGTCGGGAAAGACCTTTCTACAGGGAAAAATTCAACAGAAGCTTCTGGAAGTTTTGTTTTTCCAGTAAAAACTGGAATCGCATAACAGGTAATACAAATGGTCAATTTTCCCTTTGTATTAGGTGCAAATCGCGCTCCTTTCGTCGCGCTCAATCCCCTCGTAATCATCACTCTAACACGAGCTTCTTTATATCCATTGCGTCGAATCAGCGCTTTGATCTGATCCAAAAGACGGGCATACGAATACGGAAGTTTTATACCAGCAACTCGCATCGATCTCTCGAGACGTTTCATATGTACATCCGGTTTCCACAGTGCACCCTTATACGTCCGCATCGTCTCGTACACCCCATCGCCATACAAAAATCCCTGATCAAACACTGAGATCTTGGCCTCTTCTTCGGGAATGTATTTACCATTAAGAAAAAGAATCATGGTCCGATGATAACAGGATTTCGCAATACTTGTCAGCAAAAAATAATGAGGGTAACGTAAAAAACGACATAATTTCTTACTATATTGCACGAATACTATGTTTCACAAAAATTTCACCCTCATCACCGGAGCAAGCGCAGGAATTGGTGAGGCATGCGCCCTCAAGCTGGCTCAAGAAGGGAAAAATCTCATCCTCATTGCACGTCGAAAAGACCGCTTAGACAAGCTTAAAAAGAAGCTTGAAGCAAAGTACAAAATAACAGTCCTTACCTATCATGTTGACCTAGAAAATCTCGACGAGATCGAAGGTTTTTTCAAAGAAATAAAAGGGAAATCCATCGATGTATTGATTAACAATGCCGGATTCGCCCTTGGAAAAGATTCCTTCGAAAACTACGCCTGGAACGATTTTGAGCACATGATTAATGTGAATATCAAGGCCTTCACTCGAGTTGCCCAACTAGCCATTCCTCACCTGAAAAAGACAAAAGGTCATATTGTAAATCTAAGCTCCATCGCCGCACTCGAAGCCTACGAAGGTGGATCGGTCTATTGTGGAACCAAGGCTTTCGTAAAAATGATCAGCAAATCACTACGCATCGATCTCTTGGGAACTGGCATTCGAGTAACCGACATTGCACCTGGTGCAGTGGAAACAGAATTCTCCATCGTTCGATTCAAGGGAGATAAACAGCGAGCAAAAGCCAATTATGAGGGATATGTACCACTCTATGCGAAAGATATTGCCGATGCAATATTTTACGCGATCTCTCGTCCTGCGAGCATCAATATAGAACATATGCTCATCATGCCAACCGCCCAGGCGAGCATCACTCGATTTGCTAAGAAATAATCGCGAATTCTCTTTACCTTCAGGCCAAAAAGCATACAATTATAGCATATATCACTCACCCCTCTCCAATATGGAAAAAGGTTATTGCGTAAAATGTAAGGCCAAGCGAGGCATGGAAGGTGCCAAGCAGGTCGAAATGAAAGGTCGCGGCGGTAAACGCTATGCGATGAAGGGCACTTGCGAAAAGTGCGGAACCGGAATGTACAAGATCCTCGGAATGGCAGGTGGCACAGGTGCTGCTAAAAAGGCAGCTCCAAAGAAGGCTGCAAAAAAACCAGCTCCTAAAAAGGCTGCCAAGAAGCCAGTAAAAAAGGCTCCAAAGAAGGCTGCAAAAAAACCAGCTAAGAAAAAGCGAAAGTAAAACACCACAACACAAAAAGACCCTTTCATACAAAGGGTCTTTTTTAATTATTACACTAATCTCCAAGAAGACTCTCCAAGAGCACTTGTGCCTTGTCGAGGGTTTCATTGAACTCAGCCTCTGGATCACTATCCATGACGATACCTCCACCTGAGTGGAAAAAGATTTCGCCGTTTCGATAAAGCATCGTGCGAATCAAAATATTCATTGCCATATCGCCGCTCACGGAAAAGTATCCAGCCGATCCGCAATAAACATCACGATGATAATCTTCCAACTTCGCAATAATTTCCATCGTTCGTTTCTTCGGAGCACCAGTAATACTGCCGCCTGGAAAAACGGCTCTAACAAGATCAATAAGCGACTTATCTTTTTTGAGCTTTCCCTGTACGGTTGTAACCGTGTGCATCACGTGTGAATATTTTTCAATCGCTCGATGATCCAAAACCTTGATCGATTTTGGCTCACATACCATACCTAAATCATTGCGCATGAGGTCGACAATCATCGTCAACTCCGCCTCGTCTTTTTTTGAAGATAATAAATCTTTCTCATTCGCCTTATCTTCTGCGGGAGTTTTACCACGAGGACGTGTACCTTTTATTGGCTTAGTCTCAACCAAACCACGATCGAGCGTAATCAACTTTTCTGGCGAAGAGCTAATAATCGTAAATTCTGGATGTTCAAAATAACAACTAAATGGTGACGGATTGATCGTTGCAAGTCGCTTAAAAATTTCCCAACCATCCTCGCTCGTCTCATACGAAAAACGATGAGAAAAGTTCACCTGATAACTCTCCCCTTCTACGAGATGTTTTTTGATCTGAACAATCTTCTTCAAAAAACCCTCTTTTGTGAGATACATATTCAAATCTTGCGAACGCTTTCCGGATCTTTTTTTCGGAAGATCGTTGTCATACGAAAGTCCTTTTGTTGCATCATTATAGACTTCTTCGGCAATCGCCTGAGCCTGCTCTTTCGTCTCGCCTATGCCAAAAAAATACAGATCATTCATCTCGTGATCGAAGGCAATCGTCTTATCATAAAACGCATAGTACATATCTGGAATTTCCAAATCATCAGTCGTCTCTGGTTTCAAATCATGGAACGACAATCCAAAATCATAACTCATCATACCCATCGCACCACCAACAAATGGCGGCAGATCTTTTTCAAACGTCTTCGGTTTGAGTTGATCAAAGATCGCTTTAAAAACTTCTAATGGATCTCCGCCAACAACCTGTGCATCACGAGTAATGCCATCTTCATCATATCGAATTGAAGAAATTTCTTGGATTCCGTCCTTACTTTGAAACAGCATAAAAGGCTCATATCCAATATATGAATATCGTCCTTCTTGGCTTTTAGAAGAGCTTTTTTTACTATCACCATGACCGCTATACAAGAGCGAACTATACTCCCCTCGCAACTTTTCAAATATCGCGAGAGGAGTTTCTTTCTGTATTTTTTTCTTACGAAAAGCGAGGTGGAACATGTGAATGAGGTGACAATGTTAACACAGCCGTAGGTAATTTTTACGCCCGTTCGTCTTCAACATAAACGTGCATATATTCTGACTTATCATAGTCAAAAATATCATCAGCCTTGAAGAATCGCTTTACCTCAGCCTGTGCATTTTCGACCGTATCAGATGCATGAACAACATTACAAGCAACACTCATGGCATAATCACCACGAATAGTTCCTGCAGCAGCCTCTCGAGACTTTGTGATACCACAAAGAATTCGTACAGCATTGACGACATCTAATCCTTCAACACAAAGGGCAACAACCGGAGAACTTCGCATGAAGCTGCTTACGCCCGGAAAGAATGGTTTATCAGCAATGTGAGCATAATGTTCACGAAGAATAGCCTCATCGAGAGACATCATCTTGATACCAACAACCTTGAGACCCTTGGTCTCAAAACGGCCAATAACCGTACCGATAAGACCTCTCTGAACACCATCTGGCTTAATAAGGACCAGTGTTCGTTCTTTAATATTACCCATAAAAATGAAAATAAAGCTAAAAAATAACGTTCAAACTATACAATAGTTTCCCATTTTTGGCCTGCACTGTGGGTTGCTCTGGAAGCTAAAATATGATATAATTACATGAAGCATAAAACACAAGGTTCCCTTTACCAAAACACATATGGCATCAATTCCCGGACAAAAACAAAACAATCCAGAAGTTCCATCTGGAGCACCAGTAGAAAAAGCAGATGCCGCAAAGACTGAGGCATCAAAGCGTGAAGCACTCAAGAACTGGGTTGAAAAAAACAAAGGTGCAAAAGAACGAGAAAGTCTTCAGGAAAAACTTTACGTTGACCGAGGAACGGTTGATAGCATTAATAAGCTTAATCTCGAACTTCCGCCAAGCCCAGAGCAGCAAAAATCATTCGAGAGTTTCCAGTCAGTACTTTCAACGCTTCCACAGTCACTCATGCGTGCGGGAGTGAAAGAAGGTGAACTTCTCGTTGCTGGAAAAGAAGCGCTCGATCCAAACATCATTTCTCGTCTCAATGCAGCAGAACTTGCGGCCCTCAAAAAGATTGATGAGATGCGAAAATTCCCGGAACACACCTACTCGAAACTCTTCTTCAAGAAGTGGCCAGAGGTTATTGAAACAGCAAAGAAATCAACAGCCATCGCACAAGAAATTGTCCAAAAAGGAGCCGGAAAAGGAACTCCAGAAGAAAAAAGCATGGGCGCACGAGCCGTAGAATTGATGAAAGCTCATCCATACATCACGGCCGGTTTAGTGGTTGGTGGAGCCGTTGGAGCCTACCACCTCATCAACAAATTTTTCTTCAAGGACGATCATGAAAAAGACAAAGACGAAGATTCAACCGCATGGAAGTGGACCAAACGTGCACTTCTCATGGCAGGAATTACCGTCGGAACTGGATCGCTTCTCGAGATTGGTGGTGTGAAAAAATTCGCAAAAGAAACGCTCCATATCGACGTCGAAACAAATCGAATTTACAAGGCACTCACCTATCTCAGTATTCAGAACTTCAATCTTAAAAAGTTTTTCGAAACACTCTTCGAAGGTGACGCCAAATCTCAGGCCTACAAAAAAATGGCAGAAAAGATTAGTGGTGAGATGGGCCAGAACGTGAGTCCAGAACTCATCAGTGCCCTTTCCAAAGAATCATTCGAAGACTTCGATAGCCCAATCGGAAAGGCAAGCGGAATCGCAAAGGGATATCTCGGAAAACTCAAAGAGTCAGCCATTCCAGGATTCTTGAAATTCTTCATCTCAGATGGTGAAGAGAAATTTCCAGAAGAAGAAAAAGTACTTCGTGCCTACCTCGACAAACACCGAGACAAGATTAATCAGATGCCAAAGAATAAACTCACAAAAGTTGCAGATGTTCTCGCCTACCTCACGGGAGATGCAAAAACTCTGGAGCAAGCAAAGATTGAGACAAATCCAGACCTAAAACAAAAACTCGGTAATTTTGATGCCGTCGCACAAACCATTCAAAATCCAGAAAAGAAACAAGTTGCAGAAGCTATTCGTGGATCGATTCTTTCAGTAAATACAAATAAAGCGGCTATCGCAACCATCATCGAACGCGCCAATAAGCGTGGTATCAAAACCGAAGACCTCCAAAAACTCTACGCTCAAACCGAGGAACAGCATGCAAAAGTTCTTGAGCTTATGGCTAATCCAGCCATCGACGCCGACACACTTGCCAATCAAGGTGACGAGTACATCAAAGCAATCGACGAGTTCAACGCGGAACAGGCCGACATTCTCGATCAACTCGCCTACCACGAAGGATGGAACGAACTTCAATATTTAGGCTTTGTTCAGGGTCTCAATATTGCTCGTGGATATTTCAAACTTCCACTCATTCAACGTAACTGGGTTCGTGCAAAAGGAGCTGCAGCCGCTATGTTCCCTCTGAAAGTTATGAAACGTGGAGCAGGAGCAATAGCGAACAAAGTTGCTCCAGTTGCCATGGCAGAAGGACGTGCAGCAAAAGCCGCAGAAAGCCTTGAAGAAGTTACTCGCAACATAGAAGCAAAGGGCATCAAAGATCCTCTTGAGTTAGAAGCCATTCGAAAAAACGGATTAACACCGGATTTAAAAACAAAGATCGAGGCTCGTGGAGGAATCAAAGGAGATGAGCTAGAAGAGATAGCGAACGATCTTCATGCTGCACAAATGCAAGCAAACGTAAAAGATCTTGGACAAAAAATTGCCGCCCACGAAAGTGAACTCAAAACGCTCCGCGCAACAAAAACTCCAGACGCCGCAACCACTCAGCGCATCAATCAACTTGAGCAAGAAATAAAAGGTTTCCAAGAAACCATGGAAGCGACTGAAGCAAAATTCCACGTGGCAAAAACAAAACAGATTACTCACACCATTCAAAAAGAACGATTAAAGGTGCATCATATCAATGCCTTTGATGAAGAAAACCTCGAACCTCACTGGAAACGTCTTGGCGAACTTCAGGACGAAATTGCAGAAAGTCAGAAGGTATTTGAACGCGAGATGGCAAAAAAAGCATCAAAAATTGCAGACCTTCGAAAAACTGTTGGAGCAGGATCTGCTCAGGAATTAGCCCTCAAGGCAGAGATGGAACAGTTGGTAAAAGATTTTGGATTAGGAACTCGACAGCTCGCCACTCAGACAGCAGCATCTGCCTCATGGCTTGGAAAAATTAAAGCACGAATGGAGGCAAAATTTGGCGCATCAGCGGCAGAAGCTGCATATCACACTGAACTCAAAGGTTTCGCAAAAGAACTTGGAAAAGCCATGAAACGTCAGACAAAACTTGGAAAAGTTATGCCTTCATTGAGTCAAGCAGCCGCAGGAAACAAATGGACGAAAATTGCATTCTATACCGTTGCCATCGGTGCAGGAACAGCACTTCAAACCGACGAAGCACAAGGTGTCGGTGTAGGTGCAGCACTCAAACAAACGGTTGCCGATGTCGCCCCGGTAACAGGTGAAATTTCTGACTTCTATTCAGCAATCACAGGAAAAGAATACTTTACAGAACGCAAACTTGACTGGACCGATCGTGGCATTCGAGCAACATTCGGTGTTGCAGGAACCCTTGTCGACGTCGCATCTGCAGCAGGAATATTCTTCTCAGGTGGACTCGCTACCCCCGTTGCAGCATGGGCACGTGGAGGCTTAAGCACACTTAAAACTGCCAAACTTGCACGAGGTGCAGTACGCACCGTCAAAGAAGCAGAACTCGTAGCCCAAGGTGTAAAAACGGCAGCAACTGTGGGTAAGATTGGGTCACGCATGCGTCTCGTCGCAACCGGTGGAGTGCTCGGAATGATTGGTTATAATGTCATCGCAAATAAAGAAGAAGTTCCTGTTGACCCAGAAGGTCAGCAAGTATTAGCCGACGCAGAAAAGCTCGTTGAGCAAGAAGCTGCGGCAGAGGCACCAGTAGCGGCTGCTAAATAGAATGGTTGCACGCAAAAAAACTATCACCTCAAGATCATTTTCTCTTTCTGCTCTGTACTCGCACATCCACAGCATGCGCCATCTCATGATGCTCTTTGCACAATGGAGCAAGATAATGTGGATCATGTATACGTGTGAGGAAAAATCGAGCAGTGTGGTGAATATTCTGTGATGGTTTCTTGCAATCTGGTTTAGCGCATTTTGAACCATATTGTTTTGCTAGTAATTTCCGAGTTGCCCCAGGTATATATCTGGATCCTGTTTCTTGGCACCGTTCTGCGATCGCTTCTTTTTCCCGCTCAATTTTCTCCTTTCTCTGTTTCAGAAATTCCTTAAGCTCCTGGTCAATATCGATCCCAATATCTCGCAAATGGAGTAGTTCCTCCGCCACCTCCGGATCCAGCTGCACCGCAACTTGCACCATCTCCGGAACAGTTGGTGATGATGATTTTTGTACGTACAAAGATACTGCTTCTTGCCGTTGGATATCTTTAACCAGCGTGTTGATCGTTGAGGTAGACAGGAGCTGTACCTGGTTTGCTAAAAATTCCTCATTCTCACGATTGGCAACCGATACCACTCGGGCAAGTTTATGCATTCCGACTTCTCCGGATGTAAAGAGATCGTGAAGAAGAGGAGTTTCTTGAAACTCACGATCTAATCTGAGTGCAGTACGAACCTGTTCCTCGCTCACTCCGCCAACCTTCTTCGCAAACTCCACTACCGATGAACATCCATGCTTCTCGTACAATTTCCTCCTCTGCACCTCTGGCAACAATCCAAGAAATCTATTCCTCCATTTCCGTGCTTCCTCGCCATAACGAACCGTTGTTAACAGAACCTTCTCATCCGACCACGAACTCACGTCTGTGATATTCTCCATAAAAAACTAAAATAAAGAAATATATATTTCCCTAGGTAGCTCCTTGTGGAGAGTGCCGGCGAAGGCGAATATGCAGCTCAGATATTAATTAGCGGGACTGTCTAAATACTAGCAGAAGTAAGCCAAAAAGACAAGAAAAAGTATGAGAAATTATATGGGAAACAACTTCGAAGAAATGTGAAAAAGCACATGCAAAATGCATCAAGAAAACTACAAAAATCCAGCACAAAACACCATTAACTCGCAAATTACAAAAAACCGATAATAAAACTAGAAGACTACTCAATCGTTTATACATCTTTTTTCTCTGGAGCCTTTTCTGGAACCATCACGAGAACATCGGCGAAGTCCGTTTCAGGAGGGAATGTAGCGCCTTTTTTGAACTCTTCATTTTCATATGACTTACCCGCCTCGAACTTTTTGAGAGTTCCATCAGCCACTCGCACCTCAGTATTCGCCTTGAACTGAATCGCCTTCACCTTCATGTCAGCAGGGAGTGTAAAACTCGCCTTGGTATGAAACTTCTTCTCAATACGTTTCTGAAGACCAGGAGTAGCACCCTGATACAAAGCCTCAAAGGTCTCAGACTTATCAATCTCCTGAACGCCACCGAGCATACTATCAAACTTCTCTCGAATATCTTTTACGTATGGAGCAAATGTCTTGTTGTTAGAGAGCATCTCCCACAAACCCTTGCCCGTTCCAAATCCAAGAAGACCAAGAACGAAACCAAGAAAGCCAGTACCGTTAAATGCCGCATCGACTTTTTCCTTATCACCTCCGCACAAAGCCTCAACAATACTCATACCCTGAGGGTATTTTGCCTGGAAATCAGCCTTTACCTTTTCGACATTATCTTTTTTCTGCTGTTCAATGGCTTCGGTGGTTGCCTGTGCACCCTTTGCCTCTAAATCAGCTTTTGCTTGTGCAGTAGCTGCGTCATCAATTTTCTTCACAGCTGCGTCATATTTAGGCTTATCCTGAGGATTCAAAACGAGCTCAGGTTCACCATTTTTGATCGTTACATCTACACGAATATCTTGTGGAGCCCCGTCGACAAAGAGTGGATAAAGTGGCGGCTGAGTATCAGAAAGCATTTTGGCACGAAGTTTCTCGAGAAACTTTTCAAGAAAAACGGCAGGTGCATTTTTCTTCTCATTTGCATCTGCATCTTTGAGTCCACCAAGACTTGCCTGCACACGAGAAAGAATCGTGCCAGAAAAACGAGCATGATCACCAAGTGTAAATGGAGTGGACAACTTACCATCAATACCGGGAAGAACCTTGACCTTATCAAAAAGCATGAGCTTCTGAGGTTCGTTATAATTCACGTCAGGAGTAAGCGCTGGAACATCACTTTTCAAGGCATCTAACGATCCACTTGCGCGTTCTTTCGCAGATTTTTGAGCAGCTTCTTTTGCAGAAGCTAGTTGTTCAGGAGTTGGATTTGGATTCGCAGGAGCCTTTTCAGCTGGCTTTTGAGCAGCCTGATCGGGAGTCTTGGCATCAGGAGCTTTTACATCTGGTGTTTTTGGAGCATCTGGTTTCTTCGCCTCTACTGGTGCTGGTTTTGGACCTTCGCCTGGAGCTGGCATAGGATGAAATTAAGAATTCATTTCATTATACCACAAAGCAGCTTCAAAGGCAACCGGGAAACAAGGGGACATTAGCCCATAAGCTTCTCGAATCGAGTTGGGTCGTCGTAAGGACCGATAACGGCCAAATACATCTTATCCAGCTTAAAAGTCTCCTCAGCGAGGCGTCGAACATCGTCAGCAGTGACGGCATCAACGGCAGCACTGATAGCATCTGGCTCCTTGGTTGTTCCATAAAGAACCTGATATTTAGCGAGAAGGTGGGCATACTCTTCTGAATCTTCGAGCTTCAAAATCATCTTTCCTTTGATGAACTCTTTGGTCTTACGAAGTTCTTTTTCAGAAATAGTCTCACGCGTAATCAATTTATACTCTCCAATAACCGCTTCAATCGCCATGTCGATACGTTTGAGGTCGACACCAGCGTTCGTAGAGAAAATTCCACAGTCAGTAAATCCTTCTGCGGAGGATCCGATGTAGTATGCGAGACCCTTCTCCTCACGAACAGAGAGGAACATTCGGGAGCTCATACCGGCACCAAGGGCAACACTCAAAACTTTACTGACCCAGAAGTCTTTATCAATTTCAGAGACCTGAGGGAATCCAATACAAATATGTGACTGTTCTGTTTTTCGCTCACGAAGGAAGACACGCTTGCCGGTATTGAGTGGTTGAAGAAGGGCATGATCACGAGTTGGCTCAGCAACATCCATTTCGGCAAAATACTGCTCAACCATCTTTACAACCTCATCATGTTGAATATTTCCAGAGACGGAAACAACGGTGTTTTTCGGTACATAAAGCGATTTTTTGAAGGCAACAAACTCATCACGAGTCACGCCATTAATCACATCTTTTGTTCCAACCTGATCCCAACCCATTGGCTGATCGCCGAAGACAAGTTGCTCAAAATCCCAACCAATCTGATAGGTTGGAGTGTCCTGATACATATTATATTCTTCCATGATGACGCCGCGCTCCTTATCAATTTCAGCAGCGTCGAAGGTCGCGTGAATGAGCATATCCGAAATAACATCGATCGACGTATCGAGATGCGCGGCGGCCGCCTTCACGTAATATCCAACATACTCCTTCCCCGTGAACGCATTGAAATCACCACCGATATTATCAATCGTCTCAGAAACTTCACGAGCCGTCTTGTACTTCTTCGCACCCTTGAAGAACATGTGTTCCAAAAAGTGTGAAATACCATTAATACGTTTTTCTTCGAAACGAGAACCCGCGCGAACCAAAACAAGAACCGTTGCCGCCTGAGTATTTTCAAGTCGCTTCGTAATAATTCGGAGACCGTTTGGAAGCGTCGTTAGATTGATCATAAATGTCGATTATTAAGCCATAAAACCCGTAAATTCTAGGGACGGACACTCGGAAAGTCAAGCAAGCTATACCATCCCAAAGCCACAAAAAGATTTCCAATGTTTCCAGGAAATATGTCAAGAAAGCTCGCAAGATACAGCTTCAAAAGCCCGAAGAACTCACCTATAATACACTTCCATGGTTGAAGCTCGCAGACCAAAAACGGCCCCAGATCGACTCAAGATCATTTTGATTATCCAATACTCTATTATTGGAATCATCATCTTGCGTCTTTTTTGGGTACAGGTTATTCAAGGAAACTATTATCGAACCGTTGCAGCGAAAGAACACTATGGATATACGGAACTTCCGGCTCGACGCGGAGAAATTCTCATTCGAGATAACAACTCAAAAGATCTCTATCGACTTGCCACGAACACCACACTGGACCTCATCTATGCAGACCCAACGCTCGTAAAAAATCCGGACGCAATCGTAGATACCTTATCCCCCATCTTATTTGATCTTCAGGAAGCACGTGACAACGATGTAATGCGCATAGAAGAAGAACGTAAAAAAATCGAGCCTGTTCTCACGCAAATAGAAGAACAGCAAAAAGCAGCCGAAGAACAAAAAATAGCTGAACAAAAAGAGGCAGAAAAAAAGGCTGCAGAAAGTGCAAAAACAGGCACACCACCAACAAAACCAGAAACCAAAACCCCAACACAAACGACACCACCAGGAACACCTCCAGCACCAATTCCTCAACTCACAGAAGCGCAACTTCAATCAATCAAGCCACTCACAGATGACGAATTAAAACAAAAATTTCGCCAAGATATGTATGGAAAAATCAGTTCAAAAACAAGAACTCAAATCATATTAGGTACGGATATAGATGATGCGATTATCGATCAAATTAAGGAAAAAAATATTCATGGCATCGACGCAGCCGACAAGACGGTAACAATTTATCCGCTTGAAATTGAAAATCGAAGTTACGCCTTTTCAACACTCGCAAATCTTCTCAATATTCCAGAAGAGCAAATTTTGAAACTCGTAAACAGCAAGAATAGATATGTGATCTTGAAGCGAAAAATCCGACCAGAGGCATCCGAGAAAATTAAACAATTTCTCAAGAATGATAAAGAAGGGAAATTCGCAGGACTCGGTTTGCAGCCGGAATATTACCGCTACTATCCAGAAAAAACTTTGGCCGCAAATATCATCGGATATGTAAATAGCGTGGGCGCTGGTCTTTACGGAATTGAAAGTAAATTCAACGTACAACTCCAAGGAAAAAAAGGTATTTTTCAGACAGAAAAAGACTCTATCGGACGACAAATTACCGTAGGGGATAGTGTAATTCAACCAGCCGTTGATGGCGATAATATCGTACTCACGATCGATAGATCTATTCAAATGAAACTCGATAAACTCATCGCAAAAGGCGTTCAAGAAACTCGTGCAGATGATGGAATTGGAATCGTATATGATCCACAAACAGGAAAAGTTTTGGCAATGTCTCACTACCCTACCTTTGATCCAAATGTCTATAGCAAGGTATTCGAAAAAGAAACGATAAACCTCAAGCCAGAAGAAATTCAGCGCCTCAATCCTGTCGATGAAAAAACCGGACATTACACGTTAATGATCGACGCTCAAACAGGACAAAAAATCGATATCTTCAAAGAAGTATATCGAGACGGAACCGTTAAATACACAAAATACAAGAACACTGTAGGAGGCGAAGTATATCAGAACAAAGCCGTTGGATGGCCATACGAACCGGGATCGGTTTTCAAACCGCTCGTCATGTCGGCAGCTATCGACGATAAAGATGTTACCCCGAATACTCAATACAACGATATCGGACCAATTAAAACCGATGAGTATGTCATTAAAAACGCTTTGCTCAAATATTATGGTGTTATCACAATGACGCAAGTTTTGGAAAAATCACTCAACACCGGTATGGCATTTATCGCCCGTAAAATGGGTAGAAACCTCTTGTATGATTACATTATACGATATGGTTTTGGGCAAAGAACCGACATTGAATTCGACAACGAGGCCCCAGGAAAAATCGAACACTTCTCGAAGTGGGCAGAATCCGAACTTATCACACACGCTTTCGGACAAGGTATTACGGTAACACCACTTCAGATGGTTGTAGCCTATGGTGCCCTCGCAAACAAAGGAACTATGATGCAACCATATATTATCGATGAAATTCAGCAAACAGGTGGAAAGATCATCAAAAACGATCCACATGTAGCCAGACAGGTCGTAGGAGAACAGACGGCAGCCGAAGTGACTCAGATGATGGTAAGTGCCGTAGAACGAGGTGTGGCGGTCCATGCAGGAGTTCCAAATCACTATGTAGCCGGTAAAACCGGAACGGCTCAAACATACTACAAAGGAAAACCACTCTTCGGTGCAGGAACAACCAACGCAACTGTTATTGGATTTGGACCGGTGGATAAACCACGATTTGTTATTCTCGTGAAATTCACGAAACCGCGCATGAGTGAGTGGGCGGATGCAACAGCAGCACCTGTATTCTCGCAAATGGCCCAGTTCCTTTTTGACTACTACAATATTCCACCAGACAAAAAAATAGACACCCGTCCGAAGGACGTCGGAGCTGCATAGAGAATAATAAAGATCTTAAATTACAACACTGCGAGCATCTGTTCTTCGCTAATACCAAAAATTTTCATACCACGAAGAATAATGCCAATCGAAACTGATTCACCCGTATGAAAAGGAATCGGATACGAAACGCCATCGCGAACGAACACATGGTGACTTCCATTGATTCTTGATGGCTTACCGATAAGTCGAGTAAACGCTGCAATAAGATCAATAGCCTTCTTGGAGCGAAGTTTCGCAATCAATAAAACGCGGTGAATTGACGTTGTGTTTTGATCGATAGGCTTTGAGCAAGAACCAGGAGCTATAGCATTTTGAGGAGAACTCTCGACATCCGGTCGACGCCAAACAAACTTCTCAACAGCACCATGGGTAGCCTCGCACATATCTTCAACTTGGACCTGTGCAGAGGCAGCATCAATTTGCTCATCAACATCAGCAATTTCCTGAGGAGAAAGTTGTGGCAAAGAAGCAATACGCATCGCTTCAGTAGCCCTTAACTGTTGCAAAAGACGATCAGCAAAAGCACCTTGCAAAGCAAAATAGAGATCATGAGGAATCACAACACTCATTGGAATAAACGTACGTTCAAAGAAAATGTCCCCTGTCGAACGATCAAAAAAAGCCATACACCAACCATCTTGTCCCGGAGGAGAAATGCCAACGCGACAAAGAGTCGAAAACAAATCATCTTTTGTATCAAAAGGAAGAATCGCCATACGAAAACCTTGATATTCAAAAGTCTCCTCTCGTACAGAATTATTACAACTCAACTCAATAATTTCATCCATAAGCAAGTCAAAAACCGCATTGTCCTCATCATCAACATGAGAAACGGAATCGTTATCAATAAATGCATCAAAAAAATCAGCGGCCTTTCCCATATCATCATAGAGGGCAGCTGCATCAATAGTAAACTCTTGAGGATTGGTATTGTGATTATGAAATTGCTGATGATGGCAAACAATTTCTTTCATAATATGAGGCCTGCCAGTACGCTGGAAAAAGGCTGTAACTTGAACAAAAAGATACTGAGCAACGAGATGATCGAGATTATTGAAACACGCATTACGAAATGTCGGCGTATTCTGAAGTTCAAATGTATTCAAAAATTCATGAACCTTACGAACAAGAGCATGATACGAGCGCATATCCTGAACAGTTTGGGGAAACTGCTCAACCATGTGATTACCAATATTCTGGGCAATAACCATGATTTGTCGTCGAATAATCGCATACTGCGGAAGCGATGCAATATAATCAGAAAATTCACGTTCAGAAATAGCCCCTGACATATAGAGCATATCCAACTCAAGCATATCGGGACTCGCAACAAGTTGTTGTATGAAGCGCACATTATCGTCACCAATAACTCTTCGAAGAGAGTTCGAACAAGAAGCGGTTTTATTCGCAAGATATAAGCGACGCGCAGCAGCGGCAGGAGAATCAAAGGTCTCTCTTTGGCGTCGAGGATCAAATATACTCAAACCAGGCTGTTGAGGTTTTTGTGGATTAAAGGCCATAAACAGCTAATAACACCAAAAAAAATAAGATGTTATTCTAACCAAAAAAACCTATTTTGTCAAATAAGCCTCAAAGCTGAAATGAAGAACCTAGAAGCTCAAATGGCTCACTTTAACAAATACTTCGTTTGCCATTTTCCAATCAAGATTTTTCATAAAATCTTCGACATACGTCTTTCGATCGCTTCCATAATCGATGAAATAAGCATGCTCATAGATATCTAATACGATCACTGGAATTGCGCCCCACACACCACCCTGGTTATGCATATCACCAATGTAGTTATGAAGTCGTCCATCGTTTGTATCATATGCAAGAACTGCCCAACCACGTGCCGACATACCACACGCCTTGAAATCAGCAATCCACGCATCAACAGATCCAAACTCAGCCGTAATCGCTTCAGAGAGTTCAGGAGCATCCGAAGGATTTTGCCCCTCACCACCGAGAACACTGAAGTAATCTTC
>JBBIGU010000022.1:0-20354 GCA_037447365.1 Candidatus Peregrinibacteria bacterium
GCATTAGCTGCATCATGCTTTTTTGCATACGAGATGAGTCGTTCAACGAATGGTTGTACAGCCTTTGCTCGTGGTCGAGTAGTTTGTACCTTCTCGTTGATAATAACGCTGACAGCAAGGTTTCGAATGATCGATACTGAGTGCTCTCGATCACTTCCGACTTTCTGAGTTTTTTTAACGCGATGTCGCATAGTATTGGGGAATTACTGTTTTATTCTTCTGATAATTTTAAGCCTCGTGTTTCGAGAGCGGCTGCAACTTCTCCGAGAGCCTTTCTACCGAAGCCTCGAAGATTTGTCAATTTGGATTCTGTGCATCGTGAGAGCTGTTCGACTGATCCGATACCACCGTTGATAAGTGCATTGAGTGTTCGTGGGGAGAATCCAAGGATCTCAATTGGAGTATACGACTCCTGTGGTGGCTTCTTTTGCTCTTCTTCTTGTTGTTTTGTCATGATCTTATTCATGTCGCTCATGAACTCTGGTTCGATAACGATGCTTTCTTCGTTGAAAAGTTTGAAGTATGACTGCAAGATGTTCGCAGAGAACTTCATAGCATCTTCTGGTGAGATAGAGCCGTTTGTCTTGATTTCAAGTGTGAGCTTGTCAAGATTGGTCATCTGACCAACACGAGTTGATTCAACTTCGTATCGAATCTTCTTGACTGGGCTGAATACAGAGTCGAGAGTAACCATGTTTGCGATAGTCTCTTCGCGCTGTTTGAAGTTTGCTGGAACATAACCAACTCCCTTCTCAATACGAAGTTCCATTTCAAGACGGGTACCTTTTTCAAGCGTTGTGATGTATTGATCTGGATTCATGATTTCAACATCAGAAGATGTCTTGATATCTGCTGCTGTTACTACACCCTCTCGGCTTACATCGAGTGTAACCCAAGTTGGTTCTTTTGAAATCTTCTTTACGTCGATGAGCTTGAGGTTCAAACCAATGTCGAGAATGCTATCTTTTACACCCTTGATAGTTGAGTATTCGTGGCTTACACCCTTGATTTTTGCGCCAGTGACGCAAGCTCCAGGGATAGAAGAAAGAAGAACTCGTCGAAGTGCATTACCAAGTGTGACACCATAACCCGGTGGGAGTGGTGTAAGTGTGAAAATAACGTGATTATCACCGATCTTAGCCGTTTTGATTTTTGGAATACCAATTTCTTCCTGTATGAGATGCATGTGGCTTTGGATAGAGAGGTAAAAAGGGTGGGGCGGGGAAATGAATAGGGAAGGGAGCGTTTCTTTTGTTGTCCGGCTTCATGGCCGGGCTGGCGCTTTAGCTTGCTAAAGCAAGCTTCGCACTGTTACTTGGAGTAGTACTCAATGATGTACTGACTCTCGATCGATTTCTCGAAATCGTCTTTTGCTGGTTCAGCAACTACTTCCCCAGACAAATTCTTGAGATCAACCTTTAACCAGCGAGGTGCCATAGGCTTCTTTGCAGAAGAGTCCTTGAGGACTGGAACCTGTTTTCGACTGTCTTTGATTTCAAATTTATCACCGACTTTGACCTGTACAGATGGAATGTCGACAACTCGGCCATTAAGCTTGCAGAGACCGTGACCAATGAGCTGACGTGCCTGCTTTCGTGAGCTAGCAATTCCTGCTCGATAAACAACATTATCGAAACGTTTTTCGAGGAACTTGAGCAGTTCATCACCAGTAACTCCTTGTCGTCGTTCTGATGCTTCGTAGTAGTTCGAGAAAGCTCGTTCTGTAAGTGAAAATATCCGCTTAGCCTTTTGCTTAGCACGCATTTGTTTAGCATATTCTGATTTCTTCGCTGCAGATGCTGTAAGCCCGTGCTGTCCAGGTGCTGGTCGACCTTTTGTGATCGGGCACTTTGGGCCTTCGCAACGTGCGCCCTTGAGGAAGAGTTTTTCTCCTTCTCGTCGGCAAAGTCTGCAAACTGGTCCGGTGTATTTCATTAAAGATAAAAATTAGTGGATGTAGGAAGATGTGTGATGATTAGACACGTCGACTTCGTGGTTTTCGGCAGCCGTTATGAGGAACTCCAGTTGTGTCTGTAATTGATTCAATGGTGACACCTCCGTTAACGATACCTCGAAGAGATTGTTCTCGTCCTGGGCCTCCACCATTTACAAAGACATGAACTCGTTCGAGGCCATATGCTTTTGCTTTTTCACATGCTGTTTCTGCAGCAACTTGAGCTGCGTAAGGTGTAGCTTTTCGTGCTCCCTTGAAACCGCAAGATCCTGAGCTTGCCCATGCAATAACGTTTCCATTAGGTTCTGCAATTGAGACAAGGGTGTTGTTATATCCTGCGTGAACGTAGAAGTTTCCTTCTGGAACACTTTTTCGTTTGCCCTTTGATTTCTTAGCTTTTGGCTTTTCGGCTACTGCTTCGGACGTTTTTGCAGCTGCCTGGGTATCTTTTTCTGCCATGTTCTTTTTAAGTATAGGTTAGATAAAATTACTTCGTAACGACTTTCTTGTTTGCCACTGTCTTCTTCTTACCCTTTCGAGTACGAGCGTTCTTTCGTGTCTTTTGTCCGCGAACAGGAAGACCTCTTCGATGACGGAAGCCACGGTATGTTCCCGTATCTACGAGGTGTTTGATGTCCATCTGAACTTTTCGACGAAGATCACCTTCAGTAGCAAGTTTTGCAATACGTTCACGAAGTTTGTTTACCTCTTCTTCTGTAAGATCTTGAACTTTCTTATTTACGTTAATATTGAGTTCCTTGAGAATTTGAGTTGATACGGCCTTCCCGATACCAAAGATATAGGTGAGACCAATTTGAATGCGTTTTTCCTTAGGAAGATTGACTCCGGCGATACGTGCCATAGCAGTGAAAAATGTTAATGATTACCCCTGTCGTTGTTTATGTTTTTTTGTTTCGCAGATAACACGAATGACGCCTTTGCGTCGAATTACCTTGCACTTATTACAAATTTTCTTAACAGATGATCGTACTTTCATGTGTGCTTATTTATTGCGGAATATAATGCGGCCTCTTGTCATGTCGTAGATGCTTACTTCTACGGTGACGGTATCTCCTTCTAGGATTCGAATGAAGTTCATCTTCATTTTTCCCGAGACGGTAGCGAGAACGACTTGGCCTTTCAGGGGACTTTCTACAATTTCACCTGTTTGAGGATTTTTTGAGTCAGTGAGCTGTACCCGGAACATAGTGTTGGGTAGAGTCTCAATGACGACCCCATTGACCACGATATAGTCGTCTTTGCTCATATCTATAAGGAAAAAACCTGGATTTACGGACAAAAAGCGACTGGATTCTACACTATTGAATTTAGCATTGCAAGAAATTTTTTATGTATTTTTGCCAAGGATCCGTAGACAAAACCTAAGCCTGTGGAAAAAGGGGGTTTTTGGTCGTTTTTAGCCTTGGAGTAGCGTAGGGTAGAGTGGGTCAAGTTCGGGACGCCGAGTAAGGACTTCAACCCCGGTTTCAGTGACCAACATAGTGTGTTCAACTTGAACGGCCCATGAACGGTCTTTGGTAATGATATTCCAACCGTCTTCCAGAGTTTTGACCCCTGGTTTTCCGATACAAAAGATAGGTTCGATAGCTATAGTCATACCTGCTTTGAGATTGAAGGCTGGGGCATCGGAGCCATAATTCGTGATGGATGGGTCTTCGTGGAGGACCTTTCCGATGCCATGACCAGAAAGTTCACGAATAACTGAGTAACCATTACGTTCGATGACTTCTTGAATAAGTTGGGAGATTTTTCGAACGGGAACGTCGGGCCGCACGAGATCGATTGCTGAGCTGAGCGCGATCTCAGCGGTTTTAATGAGCTTTTTGATCTTGTCGGATTTGCGACCGAGCGGCCCGATTGGGACTGCCACAGCAGAGTCGGTATGAAAGCCTTTGTGATAGACACCACCATCGATTTTCAATAGATCGCCATCTTTGAGAATGCGATCACCAGGAATCGTATGAACGACTTCTTCATTTACGGCTGTGCAGATAACACCGGGGAATCCTCGATATCCGAGAAATGATGGCTGTGATCCGTATTGCTTGATGAGTTCGCGTGCTTTTAAATCTAGTTGTAAAGTTGTCATGCCTGGTTCTGCATAACGCGCTAAATCCAAAAGTATTTGTCCTAAAATAGCTCCTCCCTCGCGCATGGCTTCGATGTCTTTGGGAGTTTTGTATGTAATGTTCATTGGAAGTTTTATTTGAGAAGTGGGTCGAGCTTACCAAAAAGTTCCTTGGTAACATCCTCAATTGACTGTTCACCTGTAACCTCTATTAATATATTGCGACTTCTAAACTCTTCGATAACCGGAGTTGTTTCATTGAAGAATGCGTTGATTCGGTTTTGGATACTTTCCGGATTGTCATCGGAACGAGTAATGAGATTTCCTCCACAGCTATTACATGTTGCTTCTGTGTAGCTTGCTGGATAAACCGTCTTGCACTTCTCACAAATTCGTCGAGTTGTGAGTCGTTTCATTGCCTCTTCTTTGCTCAGAGTGATATACACACATGTAAACTCTCGTCCGGCGTTTTTCATAACCTCTTCGAAACTTTCTGCCTGATCTTTTTTTCGTGGAATACCATCAAATAAAACCTGAGCGCCCTCTGGAAGTTTGCTCATGAAGTCTGCAATGATATCCATAACAACTTCACTTGGAACGAGATGTCCTGCCTCTATAATGGATTTTACCTTGCGGCCAAGTTCAGAATCTTCAGATGATAATTTGCGAAGTTCTTTTCCGGTTTCAAAGTAAATAAGACCATACTGATCTTGGAGAAACTTACTCTGAGTTCCTTTTCCTGAGCCCTGAATTCCGAGAAGTACAATGTCCATAAACCTACTAATAATGTGTTTGTTTCACAAACGATTATTTTGTGTCCAGCGATCGCTGGACTGGTGCCTCGCACTGTTAATAAAACTTTTTGTAATCGTGCATGATGAGTTGAGCGTTTACTTGACGAATAAGATCAAGAACAACACCAACAACGATGATCATACCAGCACCACTTAAGATACTCTGGAGGCTTCCGATGCTTCCTGGGAAGAAACGTTGATAGATCATAGGAATGACACCAATTAAACCAATGAATATACCTCCGAAAAGGTTTAAGTGATTAGATACTTTTCCAAGGTATTCGGCTGTCTGTGTTCCTGGTCGAATTCCTGGGACATAACCACCACGCTTCTGAATATTTTCAGCAACTTCCTTTGGATTGAAAGTGATTGAAACGTAGAAATACGTGAAGAGAATGTTGAGGAGGAAGTAAATTACCATGTATGCAACTGAAGATGTCGTGAAGTGGGCGATAAACCATTGAGCTGCATTTCGAACCCACTCGGTTTTAGCACCCTGAAGGAACTGAGAAATAATTGTTGGGAATGAGATAATGGCAAACGCAAAGATGATCGGCACCATTCCAGCCTGATTAACTCGGATTGGAAGCGCAGCCTCATCACTGTTTTCACTCTTTACTCCACGACCCGCATAGGTAATTGGAATACGTCTTTGTCCTTCAGTAATAAGGATAACGACGATCGAGAGGATCACGGTCATAAGAAGCATGAGCACGAAAGAAATCAGTTTTCCATTGTCTTGTCCTGCAACAAGCAGGTTTGCTCCGAGTGACTGAGGGATATTATTAACGATACCTGCGAAAATAAGAATCGAGATACCATTTCCAATGCCTTTTTCGCTAATAAGCTCACCAAGCCACATGAGAAGAATGGTTCCCGTGGTAATTGTAAGCATGATTGGAATAATAACCTTTGGATCCTTGATATTCTCAATAATTGCAACTTGTGATTGTGTGTTCAAAAGAATAATCGTTCCGTATGACTGAAGAAGGGCAAGCGGAACTGCAAGCCATCGAGTATACTTGCTTATTTTTCGCTGTCCCATTTCACCTTCTTTTGAGAGGTTTTCCCAGCTTGGAATAATAACTGTTAACAACTGAACAATGATTGATGCATTAATGTACGGAGAAAGACCCATCAAGATAATAGAGAAGTTTTCTGCACTTCCACCCGTGAGGGCGCTAAAAGCACCGAGAAGTTGATTTTTCGTGAAGATGCCTTTAATGGCAGCTAGATTTGCTCCAGGGATGCTAATTTGTCCCAAGAATCGAAATACAACGATAGCGAATACAGTAAAAAGAATCTTCTGGCGAAGATCACGAGAATTCCAGATTTGAAGAAGATATTTCGTCACGGCGTTTTGGAGATAAAGAAATTAAAACGAGGCCTGCCAGGTTTAAACTCTTTATGCCTCTTTTGAGTCTTCAGTCTTAGGCTCTTTTTTCATGAGCTCTTGTACTGAACCCTTTGCGCTCTCGATTTTAGCACGAGCAGCATCTACAACGCGATCAATTTTTACAGAAAGTTTTTTTGTAAGTTCACCACCCCCAAGAATTTTAACTGGAAGCGCCTTATCTTTGATGATTTTTCGTTCATAAAGGGCTGCTGTATCAACCGTATCGCCGTCGCTGAAGACGTTAAGAGCGCTGACATTAACAACCTGAAATTCAACTCGTGATAGATTCTTAAATCCCTTGAGTTTCGGGAGTCGTCGAACGAGTGGAGTCTGTCCACCTTCGAATCGTGGTGCGATGTTTCCGCCACTTCGTGCTTTCTGACCCTTACATCCTCGTGTTGAGAATGTTCCGTGACCAGATCCATTTCCGCGTCCAATACGCTTTTTTGAGTGCTTAGATCCGTGTGCTGGTTTGACGTTTGCTAATGATGACATGATAGAGATAGTTTAGTTGAAATTATTCTTTAGATTCAGTTTTTCCTCCAAGAGATGAGTCTGCTGACTTAGGAGCAGCTTTCTTTGAAGCTTCTTTTGCTGGAGCAACGGTTGTTGTTGCCTTCGGCTGTTGAAGTTTTTTGAGAGCCATCATGGTTGCTCGTGCATTTGCAATCTTATTCGTTGTTCCGAATCGTTTACTTAATACATTTTTTACACCAGCAAGATCGAGGATTTTTCGAATTGCGCCACCAGCGATAATACCAGTACCCTCAGAAGCAGGCTTCATCATAACAACAGCTGCCTTGAATTTCTGTTCAACTGGGTGCGGAATGCTATTTTTTACAATTGATACTGTGATCAAGTTCTTCTTTGCCTTGGCAATAGCCTTTTGAATTGCGATGGCAACTTCACCAGCCTTTCCAAGTCCGACACCGACCTTTCCTTTTCGGTTACCAATAACAACTGTTGCTCGGAATCGAAGACGTCGTCCACCTGCAACCACACGAGTAACACGATCGATCTGAAGAACTTCTTCTTCAAACTCTTTTGGCTCCCTTGGTGTCATTGATCTTCGATTTTGTGGTTTTCCCATAGTGATTTGGACGGTAAGAATTGATTAAGGTTGATTTAAAATTGAAGGCCACCTTCACGAGCGCCCTCGGCAAGAGCCTTGATGCGACCATGGTACTTGTATCCACTTCTATCGAAGACACAAGTTGAGATACCTTTTTCTTTTGCGAGTTTTGCAACTTCTGTACCTACTTTTTTTGCGCTTTCAGTCTTTGTTCCTGTCTTCTTTTTTACATCAGAAGAAGCGAGAATAACGGTCTTTGATTCGTCATCAATAAGTTGAGCGTATGTGTGAGTGTTGCTTCGGAAGACAGCGAGTCTTGGTCGACTGCTTGTACCATTGACTCGAGTTCGGATTCGAATCTGTCGTCGTTTTCGTGTTGTAGCTTTTGCGTCCATAGAGAGTTAATTAATGCGGGGATAATGAAGGGGTGTTTGTTTTGTTGTCCGGCCTAAGTGCCGGACGGGTGCTACGTAAGCTTTGCTTACTTCGCACTGGCAGCTGCTTTACCAGCTTTTCTTTGTACGTATTCTCCGACATATCGAATTCCTTTTCCTTTGTAAGGTTCAGGCTTCTTGTATTCACGAATCTTTGCAGCAACTTCACCAACGAGCTGTTTATCTATACCTGCTACAGTGATGATGTTTTTCTTTTCTGGGTCGATAGTGATCTGAATACCTTTTGGTGGTACGAATTCGACAGGATGAGAGAATCCAAGGAAGAGTGTGAGTTTTGATCCTGCCATCTGAGCACGGTAACCAACTCCCTGAATTTCAAGCTGCTTGCTGTATCCTTTTGATACCCCTTCGATCATGTTTGAAAGAAGTGTTCGGGTAACTCCATGAAGACTCTTGTCGATCTTTTCTTCGCTCGTTCTTACAACCTTGAGAGTTGATCCATCGAGTTGAATATTTGCTCGTGGGTGGAATGTGAACTCGAGTTCACCTTTTGAGCCTTTTACTTTGACATGAGTTCCTTTGACATCAACAGTAACGCCTGCAGGGATTGTAATTGGTAATTTTCCGATTCGTGACATAGTATGGGGATTTTGTAGTTACGTAGGTTGTTTAGAATATTTCGCAGAGAATTTCTCCACCGAGCTTTTGTTTTCGAGCCTGACTACCAGTCATAATACCCTTTGAAGTTGATACGATGCTGATACCAAAACCGTTGTTAACACGGAAGATTTCTTCAGACTTCTTGTAGATTCTCTGGCCTGGCTTACTTACACGCTTGAAGTTTGCCTTTGCTGAATTGTCGTTGAATGTAACAACAATTTCCCGATCTTCTTTGCTTACAGTGTAGTCTTGAACATAGTTCTTTGACTTCATAATCTTGAGAATGTTCTCTTTTACTTGTGAATACGGAACGATCACGTTGCTGTGTCGTGCAGCTGCGCCGTTTCGAATTCTTGTAAGTAAGTCTGCTATTGGGTCTGTCATTGGGGGAGCGTTAAGATAAATTGAGTGTAGATTGTGTGATTACCAAGCTGATTTCTTGAGGCCCGGGATAAGTCCCTTTACTGCATTTTCTCGGAAGCAGATTCGGCACATGTTAAATTTTCGCATATATCCATGAATTCGTCCGCAAAGCGCACATCGATTGTGAGCACGTGTTGGCATAGTAGGCTTTGTTCCTGCGGCCCTGCTTTTTGCAAGAGCTTCATTGAGTTTATTTGTCTTATTGATGCGTGATTTTTTTGCCATAGTGGGATGAGAAAATAGGGGGAGTGTGTAGATTTTTTATAAAGACTTACTTCTTTTTCTTTTTCTTTTCTGCAATAAGTTCATCTTTTTTGAATGGGAATCCAAGTGCATTCAAGAGTGCAAAACCATCTTCTCTATTTTTTGCGCTTGTCACAACTGTTATCTGTACTCCGTGTGCTTTTTCAATGTCGTCTGGATTAATTTCTGGGAAAACAGTGTGCTCTTTGAGGCCGATTGAATAGCTACCTCCTTCGTCGAATGCACGCTTACTGATACCTCGGAAATCTCGTACACGTGGAAGAGTAACGTTAACTAACTTGTTGATGAAGTCAAACATTCTCTCTCCTCGAAGTGTTGTAACAACACCTGTTGGAAGACCAATACGAGTCTTGAAGTTTGAAATAGCTTTCTTCGCCTTTGTTACAACTGGCTTTTGACCACTAATTGCTGCAACGTTTGCGATAACGTTTTCATAATCCTTGTTTCCTCGAGTCATGATAGATCCAATACCTACGTGAATTTTTACACACTTAACCTGTGGTACGGCCATTGGATTTTTCTTTCCAAGCTCCTTCTGGAGCGCTGGGAGAATGTTCTTTTTGTAGTTTGCTGCGAATGTCATGGAGAGAATTATTTAGTAGATTTCGATGAAGGAAGTGGTTCACCAGATGCTTTTGCAAAACGGATTTTTTCGCCTCCAACTACCTTGTAACCAACACGAGTTGGTTTTCCAGTCTTTGGATCGATAATTTGTACATTAGAAGCATTGATTGGAGCTTCGTATTTTACAATTTCTCCGGCTGCTGTCTGAGTTTTCTTCATGTGTCGAGTTCGGATGTTGATTTTTTCAACAATGACCGTGTTCTTAGCACTATCAAGTTTCATAACTTTTCCTTTCTTTCCTTTATCTTTTCCTGAGATGACGATAACAGTATCGTTGAGTTTCAATTTCATAGTAGGGGAGTGTTTATACGACTTCTGGGGCAAGAGAAATAATCTTTTGGAAACCGCGTTCGCGGAGTTCACGTGCAATTGGTCCAAAGACACGAGTACCCTTTGGTTCTCCTTCTTTGTTGACGATAACTACGGCGTTCTCATCGAAACGTACGTAAGAACCATCTTTACGAGCAATTGTTTTCTTTGTTCGAACGATTACGGCTCGTTCAACGGCCTTCTTCTTTACGATACCTCGTGGTGCAGCTTCTTTGACCGAGACGACAATAACATCGCCTATACCTGCATATCGTCGCTTTGATGCTCCAAGAACCTTGAAACAAGCTACGATTTTAGCTCCAGAGTTATCTGCGACGACGAGATGTGATCTATCTTGAATCATAAATGGGTTTGAGAATTACTGCTTGTATTATTTAGTAGTTGTTACGGTTGGTGGAGTAACAGTCCATCGCTTGAGCTTGCTGATTGGTTTTGTCTCATAAGCTGTAACAGTGTCTCCAATCTTGTACTGGCCTTTTTCATCATGAGCATAGAATTTGCTCGATACCTTGTACTTCTTGTGATATTTCTCGTGTGTTCTGTATGAGTCGACGGTGATAACAATAGTTTTGTTCATTTTGTTACTCGTGACTGTTCCTGTGACTGTTCGCATATGAAGTAAGTTAGAGAGAGTTTATGGGGTTATGCCTGCTTAGCTTTAGCTTTTCGTGGAGCTTTGACAGCTTTTTCCTTTTTAGCCGGTGCATTTTGCACTGTTTCTTCTGTATTTTCAAGCTTATTTGCTGTCTTTGCAGTATTTAATGCAGTCAAGATCTGAGCGATAGTCCTTTTGAGAGTCTTGATCTCGTGATTAGCTTTGGATTGCTTATTTTGTACCTGGTAGCTGATATCGAAAAGTGATTTTCGAGCTGCAGCAAGTTCTTTTGTAAGCTGTTCCTGACTCATTTTGATATATTCTGCGTATTTCATGGGGAATGTTTGGAAGATTTAGATAAGTTCTTTGTTGATGTATCGTGTTGTGACCGGGAGCTTGTGTGATGCAAGCGTGATAGCTTCTTTAGCTTGTTTTTCTGGAAGACCGTCGATCTCAAAGAGAACAGTTCCTGCTTTCACTTGAGCACAAAAGAATTCTGGTTCACCCTTTCCTCCGCCCATTGGAACTTCAGCGGCCTTCTGTGTGACAACTTTGTCAGGAAAGATACGAATCCAAACACGTCCACCACGCTTTGTGAATCGGGCCATTGTTTTACGAGCAGACTCGATTTGTCGAGAAGTGATTTCTCCAGCTTCAGTTGCCTTGAGTCCAAAGCTTCCGTACACAAGAGCATTACCTTTTGTAGCTAAGCCATCTGCATGACCTCGCATTCGGTGATTTTTTCTGAATTTAGATTTCTTTGGTGACAACATGATGATAAGAGTTTAGAGAGAAGTGTATGTAGATAAATTATTCAGCTGTTCGAGTGATCATTTCCTCTGATTGTTTCTTTTTGAAGATCATTCCTCGGTAGATCCATACCTTCACACCAATGATTCCGTATGCTGTGTGAGCAGGGATGGAAGCATAGTCGATGTCGGCTCGGATAGTTTGAAGTGGAACTTTTCCTTTTGTGAAGAATTCACTTCGTGAAATTTCAACTCCATTGAGACGACCGGCCAAAAGTACTTTTGCTCCGAGAGCGCCTGATTCGAGAGCTTTGTCGATAAGCATCTTCGCTGCACGTCGGTAGGAGACTCGTTTTTCAACCTGCTGAACAATAAGTTCCGCTGCAAGTTTTGCATCAAGATTTGGCTTTTTTACTTCTTTGATATTAATAAGAAACTTTTCTCCTGTGAGTTTTTCGAGCTCTGCCTTGAGATCTTCTACGGCTGTTCCGCCCTTTCCAATAATATTTCCCGGCTTTCCAGTGTGAATGTTGAGTGTTACGTTGTTAGCACTTCTAAGAATTTCAACTCGAGATAATCCAGCCTCCTTGAGTCTTGCCTCGATCAATTTTCGGAGCTTTAGATCCTGGTGAAGAACTTTTGTGAACTCTTTTCCTTTAGCGAACCACTTGGAGTCCCAAGTTCGGTAGTTGCCTAATCGGAGTATGTTTGGATTAATTTTATTTCCCATAGGGTTTGTGGATAGTTACGAGGTGTAGGTTATGCTTTTTTAGTGACTTTTACGCTGCTTTTTTTAGCTGTAGCTTTTGCTGGTGCTGCCTTTGTTGTTTTAGTTGTTTTCTTGGCTGGCTTCTTTGTTGTTGTTTCCGCTGCTACGTCTGCTTCCTCTGTTTTTACTGTAGGAACTTCTCCGATAACCCCAACTTTTACGGTTATCATTGCCATTCGCTTGAGAATTGGGTGTGCTCTTCCTCGTGAAACTGGGTTAAATCGCTTCAATGTTGGTCCTTTTCCAACAATCATTTCTTCGACATAAAGATTTGCTCGATCTTGTTTGAAATTGTTTTCTGCATTCGCAACAGCTGAAGCGAGAGCTTTTCGAACGATTTCGGCTGCCTTCTTTGTTGTGAAACGAAGAAGTGCATCTGCTTCGACTACTGGCTTTCGTCGTACCATCTCAGCGACGAGGTTGAGTTTCTTTGGAGAGATGCGAATGTTGCTTATAACGGATTTCATGCGAAGGATTTTGAGAATTTAGTAAGAGAGTTGTTGATGTTATTAAGCGCCTGTTCCGGCTCCTACGGTCTTTGCGAGCTTACCGCCGTGACCCTTGAACTTGCGAGTAGGGGAGAATTCACCAAGGCGGTGGCCTACCATCTGTTCTGTAACGAAGACAGGAATAAACTGTTTTCCGTTGTGAACGGCGAATGTGTGACCAACGAAGTCAGGTGAGATCACAGACTCTCGAGACCAAGTTTTGATTGGTTTCTTCTGATTGGTAGCATCGAGTGCTGCAACCTTTTTAATGAGTTTTGGATCTATGAATGGACCTTTTTTGAGACTTCGTGACATGTGATGAGAGTAATGGGAACTTTGTGGATAATGAAGGGGGGTTTATTTGTTGTCCGGCCTAAGCGCCGGACTGGTGCTACGGCTTTACTTGCATAAAGCCTCCGCACTGTTACTTCTTCTGTTTTCGTGATGGTCGTCGTGTGACAATCATTGCGTTGCTATGCTTTTTTCGATTTCGAGTCTTGTGACCAAGAGCTGGTTTACCCCATGGAGTTTTTGGATGCTTGAGACCGATAGAGTTACGAGCTTCACCACCACCGTGTGGATGATCGCAAGGGTTCATAACTTTACCACGAACAGTTGGTCTCCAGCCCATGTGACGTCTTGTTCCTGCTTTTCCGTGGATAACATTTGCGTGGTCTGAATTACTGACAACTCCGATTGTAGCGTAACAACTTTTGCTAACGAGTCTAACTTCGCCAGATGCGAGTTGAACGTGAGCCATTTCTCCTTCGAGAGAAACGAGTTTTCCGCTTGAGCCTGCTGATCGAATTATCTGACCTCCGCATCCCGGTGTAAGTTCGAGATTAAAAATCTGAAAACCTACTGGAATGTTTTCGAGTTTCATTCGATTTCCTACTTTTGGCTTTGCTTTTACCTTTGTAAGGATCTCCTCACCAACTGTAATTCCTGCTGGGGCGAGGTGGTATCGCTTCTCACCATCTCGGTATGCAACGAGCATAATGAATGATGATCGATTTGGATCGTACTCAATAGTCTTTACTGTTGCTGGGATATTAAGCTTGTCTGTCTGCTTGAAATCTACGATTCGGTAAATTCGTCGTGCTCCACCTCCGCGGTGTCGAGTCGTAATTTTTCCAAGATTGTTACGACCAGCGTTGTTCTTGAGACGCTTAATCAGACTTTTTTCTGGACCCTTGTGTGTGATTTCATCATATGTGAGCGAAATCATGTGTCGGCGTCCGCCTGTTGTTGGTTTGAATGTCTTGATTCCCATGGTAGGAGTGTTTCAGTTGGTAGTAAGAATTATTTTTTTGCTTCTTTTTTAGTGGAAGCGACAGCTTTTGTTTGGAAAATGTCTACTTTCTTGTCACCCTTGAGAGTGATAACTGCTTTCTTTTGTGCCTGTCGTTTCTCCATTTCATTTCCTTTTGCGAGTGGTCGTGCCTTTCGAAGAACTTGTGTCATTCGAACGGTTGCAACTTTTTCTCCGAAGATTGTTTCAAAAGCCTGCTTAACCTGAACTTTATTTACATCTTTCTTTACAAGGAAGGTATACACACCCTTCTCCATGTTTGCTGAAGTTTTTTCTGTAACGAGCGGTGTTGAGAGAACTGATATATCGATCATGGTCAGTAGTTGAATGTGAATTAGGCGTTAGATGTGAATACTTTTTCCATCTGTTCGAGAGCGTCTTTGAGAATCAAAACCTCACTGTACTTCATGAAGTCTTTGATGTTCATGTAGCCAACAGAAATAGTTTTTACATTTGCGACGTTTCGAGCTGATTTTTCAAGTGTTTCATTCTTAAGTCCAGTAACAACAAGAACATCTTGTTTGATTGGAAGCTTCTTCATGAGTGCTGCAAATGTCTTTGCGCTTGGTTTTTCAGCTGTAAAGCCTTCAAGAACCATGACTGCATTTTCTCGTGCCTTCTGTGAAAGCGCTGAGAAGAGAGCAAGTCGTCGCATTTTCTTTGGCATGAGTTTTTCAAAGTTTGCATTGTTTCGTGGACCAAAAGCGACACCACCACCAATGTAGTGTGGGTTTCGAATAGAACCCTGTCGAGCCTGTCCAGTACCTTTTTGAGGATATGGTTTTCGGCCACCACCTCGTACTTCTGCCTTTGTCTTGGTGTGTGCAATAGCGATGCGACCATTTGAAAGCTGACGGAGGTAAGCTTCATGAATGAGACCACCCTTGAATGATACATCGAAGAACTGCTTTGGAGCTTCGAGAGTACCTGTTTTTTCACCTTTTTGATTGTATACGTCGAGTTTCATGGTCTAAAAGTTTAAGCTTTTTTAGTAATAATAATAACGCTTCCGATTGCTCCTGGAACAGCACCCTTGATACCAATCAAGTTATGTTCTGGATTGAGGTAAGCAACTTTAGCAGCTCTTGTGATAGTGTCTGATCCCATGTGACCTGGTAACTTGCGGCCATGGGCAATCTTACCTGGCTTGGCACGATTACCAACGGAACCTGGTTCACGATGAAAGTGGGAACCGTGTGATCTTGGACCACCACCGAAGTTGTGACGTCGCATAACACCTTGGAAACCCTTACCTTTTGAAGTACCTGTAATACATACCGTTTCTACGTCCTTCATGCTTTCGAGAGTGACTTGGTCACCTTTCTTAAAATTCGCAGCTTCTTCAGCAGCGATCTTAAACTCTTTCATGTGACGAAACGGTCGTGTCTTTTTGCTCTTCATGCTGTCGTCTACACCAACTACTAAAGCTGTGTAGCCATCTTTCTCTACTGTCTTTACCTGAGTAATAGTGTTTGGTGAACACTCGATGACCGTAATTGGGTTCATCTTGCCGTCAGTTCCCTGAACGCGCGTCATGCCGATTTTTTTTCCGAGGATGCCAGTCATAGTAATGAATTAGTTGAAATTCGTGTGCAAAAGGGTTGAGAGGAGGTTCTGGCGCCGTACAATGCTTTCGGATGAGAGAAGATCGTAGGGCGGCTCAGAGGCCTGTGGTCAGCGAGTGGCTCCGTAAAGAGCGTCTCCGCTTAATATGCAAGGCTTGAGTTGAACACTCAAACTGGACTTTGCGCAGGTAGTTTAGGGATAGTCGCCTTAGATGTCAAATCAAATTTTAGCCTTGTTTGTATATGGATCCCTATCCTTTTTGGAGAGGCTTGATGTTCTGATTCTTGTTTGGTGATTTGAAGGGGAATTGAGGGAAGCCTTCTTTGATCTCGATCGGATAGAGTTTGGCTTCGATCTCACCTGGCTTTAGGCTGATTTCAGCTATATTTCCTGAAGAATGGGTTATGTCTAAGGGGGTAATGAAGTCTCCGAGAGATCGAATAATGATGCTTTTCTTGTACTGTTCTATGGTGGATGTTTCTGAGTTTTTAGCTTTGTGATTCCCTACAAGAATAAGGTTTCCGATATTGCTGGCTAGACTGTGAGATATTTCATTCCATTTGTTGTCTGAAATTGGGTATTTCGAATCATCGAGGGAGGCGTAGATGTAGTCTGATTTTTCGATGTCTTGTGTCTTCTTGAGAGTCGATATCCATTTTTGAGTATCGGTCGTGAGTCTGGCCGAGGTTGTTTCTATCTTGCAGAAGCTGATTTTCATCTCGTTTTGGGTTTTGTTCATGCATGGATATGTAGCTTTTTGATCTTTTTCAGGTGTGTTAAATACGAGAAAATCTGTCCCGACCAGCATTCGATCTTCTTTTCGGCGGAAATCCCGGAGAAATGGATTGAGCTTCGTGGAATCGATTTTCATCATGTCTTTTTCGGCATGTATATCCCATCGATATGAATCGTAGAAGTCGAGGAGTGTTCCGTCTTCGTTATGTCGTTGATATTCGGATATTTTGCCAAATGCCATAATAGTGAGACTTGGTTCGGATCGTTTTTCTCCTTTGAAGAAGCCAATAAACTGATGGCTTGTTGTTTCCGGGATTGGTTCTGGCTGGAACTGCTGGTTATTGGTATGGGCGAAGCGTTCTGCGCTCATGTATCCCCGCTTTTCCATCAGGTGCGTGATGGTGGAGATGGAGGGAGGGGAGTCGATCTCCAGGTCGTATATATTTTGGTAGTCGAAGTTTTTGATCGTGGCATATGAGGCGATGTCGTGAAAGTTCGCATGTTCCACGGGAATGTAGTGAGAGAAGTCGACACTTGCGATCACGAGCGCATCTTTTGGAATGTTAGCGTTGAGCCAGTTACTGAGTTCGACAGTTTTTCCTGGTGGGGTTTCCCACTTTAGGAGGATTGGTAATGTTTTTGTCTCGGGAAAGAAGTGCTTTATGAATGGAGCATGGTTATAAATGCCATGTTCCTTTATGAATGTTTTTGGTTCGTTGGTTGCGAGGTTTGCTCGAATGAGTTTTTTTCCGAGCGATGTGTCGATAGATAGATTTCCATCTGTTGTTTGATATTCACACGAGAGGCATGTTTGCATGAGTCCATTTCCATCTTCGTAGTGGTTTGGACTGATGATGATAATCAGTGATGGATGGCTTACTTCTGCGAGTTTTTGATATGTTTTTGAAATTTCATTAGCGACAATCATATGATGAGGAAGAATGACTCCACCTGGCGTAGCGGGGAAGTGCGAGTCGACCTTTTGTGTAAAAATGTTTTGCCACATTTTTGTGTCACCATTGTAGAGTGATGTTATGATAGTTTGTGGATTTTGTTTTCCTGATAAAGTGTTGCTTAAAAAAGCGCACCCCGTCAGGGGTGCGCTTAATATTATTCCTCCTAATATTATCGATACAATCTTCCTCCCCATTCAATAAGTGTAAATCCATTACGAACTCCTGCTTTTAACTGCTGTGGTTGAACTCGCATAGGTGCATCAAGGCCCTTGTAGTCAAAGAATACTCGGATTGAAGTGTCAGGCTTTGGTGATACCGTTAAAGGTGCATATTGATCGATGGCTGCCTGATCGATGAACGTGATGAAGTAGTATGGTTTGTCTCCAAGTCGTGGTACCCAGAACTCCTTGAAATCAGCAATTTCTTTTGCATTCATACCCATGTATCCGAGCTTCATATCGAAGAATTGAGATACTTGATTTTTGCTTATTACGAATCCTTCTGACGGCGTTACAAAATTAGCAGCATATCCTTCCCAGAAGAGATATGGATATACTTTTTGATCAGCCACATTTGTGATTCGTCCATCTGGCGTTGCTGTAACATTCCATCCATTACCGATCGCTGGAATTGACTTGCTGATGCCTCCGTTAGGTTTCACGTTTACTGAAACTTTGGTTGTTTTTGTTGGATAGAGATAAATGACCGGCTTTCCCATCTCTGCACCTCCCGGGACGTAATACTCTGTTAAACTCGTTGATTTTGTTGATCCATCCTTGAAATATGCAGTGAAAATATAGGTGTTGCTTCCTTCTTCGAGATTATTCCATTCAGGAGATGCTCCATATGTAAACGTTGTGCTTCCTTCTTTGAAGTTTTGTAATGTATATTCATCAACCTTTGTGTGCGATGGGTTTGTCGCACGAACGGTAATTTTGGAAGCATTAGGGGCGACGTGTCCCAAAAATTTTACAGGAGTTGAGTAGAAGCTTTGATCGTTTGAAGGGCTTTCAATGTAAATAAACGTATCTGTGGTTGCTGGGGGTGGAGTTATGGTTCCTGGTGTAGTTGTTGGATTTGTAGTTGTTGGAGTAACTGTTGCGGCTTGTGCATCAGCTTCTTTTTTTGCTTGATCAAGCTTTGCCTGAAGCTCGTTTACTCGATTTTCAAGATTTGCTACTTTTGCTTTTTCTGCTGTTGATTCTCCGAAAGGTAGGTCGCAACCCGTAAGTGTTAGCAATGTTGTGAAGCCGAGAATTCCGGCGAGAGCTTTTCTGAACGATGTGTGGTCCATAAAGGATGGTGAAAAGTAATAAAAAGTTAGTTTGGTGTGTTATTCATTACCGTTATTTGCCTATCTTGTTACTTACTTCTTCTTCCTGTCTTGATAGTATGAAAGAAGTGTCCATAAGATAAGGATGATTCCGAGACCGATGAAGATCTTCTGGAAAATAGGCTTTACGCTGTTTTGTCGAAGGAAGTTGATAATGCCATCTGCCCTCTTGTTTTGGATTCGGAATGCCGAACTATCAAAACTTGAAGATTCTGTGACCTTGAATTTGAATGAGGTGACCGGACTTACAGTGTTGTCCTTTTCATTTACGGCATAGGCAATGATTTCATGTTCTCCTAATTCAAGCTCTTCTGGTGGTCGTACTGCGAGAATTCCACTTGGCGTATCAGAGATCAAAATAGCTGTTCCGATCGCGCTCTTGTTTGTCATAACCATCTTGGCACCTTTTGGAACCCTGAATTCGAATTCTGGTCGAGAATTAGATTCGAGATAATTTGCGTCTTGTTTTGCTTTTTCGAAGTCTGCTTCGGTTATTTCTCGTCCATTAAAGCTTACAACATGTGGTCTTTCGATTTTTAATGTTGAGTCGATTGTAATACGTACAGGGCTTGATGTTTCTCCTTTGTCGTTTTGTGCTTCGATATAATATGCGCCATTTGCGAGTTGTTTTGTCTGTACTGCGAACAGATTGTTTGATGATGCTATTACGCGTCCAATCTCTCGCTTGATTCCAATTTCATTTTTGGCGTATACGATGACCGTTCCATTTGCCTTTGAGCTACCCTTAACGACAGGCGATTCGGCCATCTTCATTCCTGTTCGAAGATTTGTGATTCCTAGGTGAATGTCTACGTTCGGTGCATCAAATTTAAGTGGATTTGTTCCACGATCTAGCTCTTCGCCATCCGAGATCTTGTCACCGTCGGTGTCGGCAACGTCTGGTTTTGTTCCGATTCGACTTTCTTCAAGATCGGAAAGACCATCATTGTCAGTGTCTTTTGTTCCACTGATATCCTGGTCTTCTGGATGACTGAGTGCATTCTTTGGATCTGTCTTTGCATCAATTTCCTGTTTATCTGTCCAGTTATCGTTGTCCGTATCGATCAGTAATGGGGAGGTCTTATATTTCTTTACCTCATCGCCATCAGATAGATTGTCGTTATCGGAATCGAATGCTAATGGATTTGTCTTGTACTTCTTTACCTCATCGCCATCAGACAATCCATCGCCATCTGAATCTGATTTTTTGAGATCGGTTCCATACGTAAATGTTTCGTCATAATCACTCAGTCCATCCTTGTCCGTATCTGTTTTCTTTGCTTTTTGACTTATGGTTCTTGTGAGATAGTCTTTTGCACTCAGGAAGAGGGAATTTTGAATGGTGTCTGTTAAATAATCCTGACTTGTTGCCCAATCACACGTTGTGAAGATTTTCTGAACACATGCTTCTACTTCTGTGATATTGAGAATATCTAATATCGCATAATATGCTTCGCGAATTTTGATATATTTTTCTGATGCTGTTGCTGTGTCCTTGTTCTTGAGATTTGTCTTTACCTGTTCGATAATCTCTTTTGCCGCCTTTGTGTCATATGCTTTTTTGTATTCTACTTTTTCTTCGAGACTCTTGATGAATTCGTCAGGAGTAATTCCTACGAATGCTTTTGTGATAACCTTTTGACCTCCGGCGAAAGCAATAATGCCGGCGTCTTTTTGTTGCTGGATTTCTTGAAGTTGATTGACGGATCCTCCACCCCCTCCATTATTGCCACTGTTGTTTCCTGTTCCTGGTGATGTTGAGGAATTTCCTGGTGGCGTTGTTACAACTGGTGCTGGAGTCGTATCAACTGTTGGAGGCGGGGTTGTGTCAGTTGTAGGTGGCCGCGTTG
>JBBIGU010000023.1:0-20230 GCA_037447365.1 Candidatus Peregrinibacteria bacterium
ACAACCACAACCACAACCACAACCATCACAGCCACCAGTAGTGAAGCCATCAATGGCATTCAACTTCCAGCAGCCAGTCGAGCCAGAAGCTCCACTCGCAGCTCAAGCAGAAGGTGTTGTTTCTGAAGAATCTATGTCAGTGTCTGGTGCACAGCCAGAAGAACCAAAACCAGAAGCACCTTATAATTTTGGAAAGTAGGCCACTCAAAGAATTACACCTCCTCCGCGATGCTATCGGCAATTTCGTAGTTGCCATAAACATTAGTGACGTCGTCGTCTTCTTCTAAGAGCTCGATCAACTTCAGAAGTTGGCGAGCCTTTTCAACATCGGTAACTTCGACGGTATTTTTTGGCAGATACGTGATCTCACTTTTTGAAATAGTATATCCAGCTTTTTCTAAAGCGACTTTTACCGCATGAAGATCAGAAGGATCAGTTTTAACCTCAACCATACCTTCCTCAACATTCACATCAGATGCACCAGCATCAATTGCAGCAAGCTCAATCTCATCAGGAGATATTCCACCAGTAAGTGAAACTTCAATCAATCCAATTTTATCAAACATCCATGCAGCGGTTCCAGAAGAGCCGAGTTCGCCACCATTTTTCATTAAGATTAATTTCACGCTTTGGAGTGAGCGATTTTTATTGTCCGTCAAAACATCAATAAGCATCACCGTATTTGCAGGTCCACGAGCTTCATACAAAGCGTCACTAATCACAGTATCATCTTTCAACTCACCAGTACCTTTTTTGATAGCTCGTTCAATGTTTGCATTTGGAACACCATCTGCTTTTGCACGTTCAACGGCAGCGCGAAGAGTTGTATTGATACCAATATCACCACCACTTCGGGCAGCAACTTCGATCAGTTTTGCATGTTTTGAATATGACTTTCCTTTCTTTGCGTCAGTTACCGACTTGCGAGCTTGAATATTGTGCCATTTGGAGTGTCCAGACATAGTGTTGTGCGTCAAAAATACGCACGCAGTGTAGACCATTTTTGAGTCCTCGGCAACGGCTCGGTAAAGCTAAAATAAAGAGGAGTTACTCATCGATCGAATTCGCCTGATTCATCTCGTCCATAGAAGCGGATTCGGAAGAAGGGGCTGGATCAAAAACAACATGTTCGAATGATTCAGGCTGTCGAGTGTCTCCAGCATGATCATCAAGAGTAATGGATGGTGGCTCAAGATTAAACGGATCATATCCAAAAATACTTTCTGCTTGAGTGTGGAGGCGGGAAAGGGAGGAAGAGAGAAGTGACGTTTTTAATGTACAGGAAAAATCATGAACGGCTGCATCAACAAATGCTGGATCTGCAATGGTTTGTTGTTGAAGAGTATGAAGTTCGGACATAATCGCGAAGTTAGCGCACAATCCGAGCTCAAAACCGACAGCATCAATAAATCGAGGAAGACCATCGATAAGTCGTCGAGTTTCAGCTGATAATTGAGCGTAACGAGAAGTATCAGGAGTTAAAGAAGGACCAGAGTTATGGGCAAGTGAATCGGGATTATAATTAAAGTTTTTCACATACAAAGTTCGTTCTCCAGGAACTTCAAAGGTAATCATAATGGATCCACCATCGCCGATGGGTGTTATCATGGTAATTTTCGGAATCCATCCTTTTTGCAAAAGAGGTAAAAGGTCACGACGAATGGAATAGAGGGCATTAACTCGATATTCGTATATATCATAATCACCAGGACGGCTCGGAGGCGTGACGAGACGTGCTCGGATAACAAGATCTTGGAATATCATACGATCGAGAAATTGTTGCTCATCAGGAGTGCGAACAATTTGATTACCAGTTGTTGCATCGAGAAGATATGGAGAAAAGTGTGGTGGCTTAGCTACTGGATGTACTACAGGCGAACGTTGTGGGCCAGGATGTTCAGGCCCATAAATAGCAGCAACCGGACGATGATCAGGCTTGTAGTATGGAGGAGCATCGAAATCAGCAGGAAAGTCGATTGGCATAAGAGTCGGGAGTCACGAGTAAAGATATGCCAGCAAAATAAGAAGCAAGCATAACAGTTGTCATGAATAGCGACAAGGAAAAGTTCATGACGGGTAAAATGACCTCGTCAAATTTTTCTATCGAGCAATGCAGTAATCATGTGACACGATTATCTCACCACCTTCGCAACTTCTGCACTTACGCCTGGTTCAAAGACGCCAGGAATAATTTTTTCAGCAGTTGGGTTTGCGACGAGCGCAGCGAGAGCTTTTGCTGCGGCAATTTGCATATCAATTGTGATGACTTTCACGCGGTTATCGAGGGCGCCGCGGAAAATTCCCGGGAAAACCAAGACGTTATTGAGCTGATTTGGGAAGTCGCTACGGCCTGTGGCTACGACGGCTGCGCCAGCAGCTGTCGCGTCCCCGGGCATAATTTCCGGTGTTGGATTTGCCATCGCAAAAACCACAGCTTTTTCTGCCATACTTGCCACCATTTCTTTTGTAACAAGTCCCGCTTTCGAAACGCCAATAATAACATCAGCCCCACGAACCGCATCAGCAAGGGATCCGCGAACACCTCGCGGATTTGACCGCCGAGCATATTCTATTTTTTCCTCATTCATATCGGCACGATCTTCCGCAATAATACCTTTCGAGTCGACGAGAATCACATCTGTCGCACCGGCCGTCATAAGTAAATCTGCAATGGCAATTCCCGCCGCGCCGGCGCCACTAATCACAATCTTCGCCGTCTCCAACTGTTTCCCAACAACTTTCATTGCGTTGTACAAGCCTGCGAGACAGATCACGGCTGTGCCATGTTGATCATCATGGAAAACGGGAATATCGAGCTCCTCACGCAATCGTCGCTCGACCTCGAAGCATCGTGGTGCAGAGATGTCTTCCAAATTGATTCCACCAAACACCGGCGCAATCATCTTCACCACACGTACAATTTCTTCAACATCCTGTGTATCGACGCAAATAGGAAACGCATCAACATTCGCAAATTTCTTGAATAAAGCGCACTTACCCTCCATCACTGGAAGTCCCGCACGTGCTCCGATATTTCCTAAACCCAAAACCGCACTTCCATCACTCACAACCGCAACAGTATTTCCTTTGATTGTTGTGGCATAAAGCGCCTCAGTTTCACGGCTTGTTCCAGCTGTAATAGCAGCCTGTTCTTCTTCAGCGATAAATTTACAAGGATCAGCAACTCCAGGCGTATAATACACTTTCAAATCATCGATCGAATCCATTGGCACCTTTAAACCGGTGAACAACTTACCCCGGTACTTCTTGTGTTGTTCAATAGGAAATGTAGAATCCATAAAAGAGAAAAAAATTATTTTTTTACAGGAGATTTGGGCGGAGTAGTGGTGCCCGGTTTGGTAGTAGGGAATGAGGAGAGAAAGGGTGTTTGAACAGCAGAATTATCACTTGTAGGCTGACTCGTCTGAACTTGCTTCTGTACTGGCTGTTTAGCAGCTCGCGGATCCACTCCAAATCGATCATGGAGAAATCCGCCAATAATCAGCCCCAAAAGAACAACGATGAACATTGTTATAAACATCACAAGTTGTTTCTTCCAGATGAAGGTCATTGCCATACCAAGGATGTAATGAGCTAAAAGTTAGTCGTCTTACCAATTCGTACTGCCAGTATCGTATCTGAGGCGCGCTCATATTTCAACGTCATATCGATTTTTGCACTGTAGTAATAATCAACAGGCCCAGTTCCAACACCAATTTCATCGGTCTCGAGAATGAGACTATCGTCGAGTGCATTGATGGTTATCTTGCCAACACCCTGAATCAAAACATTTTTTTGGATATTGCTGCGAAGTTTTTCATCTATCGCGCCGAAAGTTCCGTTTCCGGTTCCTTCTGTGTATACCAGAGTTCCCGCAATAGCCCTCATCGTCTCTCGTAATTTTGGAGTTAATGTACTAATGCCATACTGTCCATAAATCGACGCACTTCTTGGTGAATTTCCAGAGAAATAAATATACCAATTTTCAAGATTGTCATTCGTTACTTTGACGCGCATTGCTGGGTGATTATCAATCATCATATTGGCATATACAAGCTCTTTATTCGGATATGCAGCAGCACTCTGCGTCTTTACTTTTGCAAAAAAATCAGCAGCATCAGTGCTTGTTTCGGTGACCGGAACTTTGAAGGTAATTTTCGCGGCCATCGGTGTCACAAAATCAGGATCGAGAGGAAAAGCGGTATCTTTTTTCCAAACGGTAACTCGACTTCCATCCGTAACAACATCCCAGGTTTTTGGCATCTTAAACGTAATTCCAAGGCTTGCAGCAGAATAGGTATTCCATTCAGTAGTTATATTAAATGCCGCACCTTTCGCAAGCTGTACCTGAGAAATTCGATAAAGAATTTCTGCAGCCATGCCGCGATTCACAACATCATCGGGACGAAATGTTCCATCGCTATCGTTATCGGTCATAATAAAAAGTTTCCTCGCAGTCATGACATATGGTATCGCCCAATGTGAAATGCTTACATCAGGCGGCAGCGTGTCATAAAGAGCGGCAACATCTTTAACCGTTTTTGGGGCAACCGACGTGGCAAGTTGCATCGTCATAAATGCAATCTTAAGTGCCTGAACACGAGTGATCGGATCGTTCGGACCAAATTTCCCATTACCGTATCCATTGGCAAGTCCAAGCTTATTTGCCGTGAGAATAATAGTAAAAAACCACTCACTTGGAACAACGTCAGAAAACATTGATGTCACCTTACTCACATCTGCGGTTCTTCCACTCAGCTGTAGGGCCATTTTCAAAAATTCCGCACGCGTAACAGGAGTATCTGGTTTGTATGTTTGATCAGGAAAGCCTTTGACAATTTTTTTATCCTTAAGGAACTGTATTGCCCCACGGAAGTCATAATCGGTAGGAACATCAACAAACGGGGTGGTAGTATCGGCAAAACTGGTTTGGGCCATCATGGCAAAAACCAACAAGGCTATAAAGGGAACGCGAAAAGAGTGAGGTAAGGATTTCATCGAAATAAGTATATTCCCAAAGCTCAAATCTCACAACCTTGTAGTTGAAAATGACCTCATTTCATAATAGGATGATGCCGCTCAAAAGCAGTTGAAGATTGCCAATAGTAGAAAAATATTGTATAATACAGACATGAATACTCCAGATGAAAACAATCAACATTCAGGTACGTTAGGTCCAGCATTTGAGCCGACACGAGTCGCAAAACCATTGCCCGCAGGTATAGGCGAAGGCCGACCAACATTAGCAATACCATCATTCGGCCCAGCTCCAACTCCCGCTGCAAGTATCAATCCTTATGCAGCTCAACCCACTCAACGCGTACGTCCAGAGTCATATGCGTTTACCCCCAATGGAGATCCAATCCATCTTCAGGATCCGCCGTCAGGAGGTGATCTGGCTAGATTCGAGAGCACTGATGCAGGCATTGAGGTGACCGATGATCTTGCGAGTGGACGAACTATTCGTGAATTCACGGCACTTATTTCAAATCTTGATGATCGACTCACGGCGGATAATGGCACGGTTCAAATTCAGCTTATGCTAGCAGAACTCGCTCCGCATCTCACGCTTCTACGACCAGAGTACGTCAGGGGAATTTTGAAAATTTTTCCAGATCTGGAAAATCCAAACAAAACGATAGCTGCCCTAGAGGCCCACTACTCAAAGACAGAGGAGGTTGTTCCTGGTGTAACGAAATTTCAGGCAGCAATACGTGAACTGGGGCGTGTTATAGGATCTATTTTTCGAACACCGCCGATACCGGAGGCAGCAGAAGATTTGAGAAAGCTTATGGAGGGGGAGTTTGAATATTCCTTTATGAATTTTCGAACATCTCTTCTTCGAAGTGATAATGAGCCACCAAGATTCACTCAAGAGCTTCGTTTCTGGTTTGTACAACTTTCACAGGAAGAAAAAGCCATAGTAAATAAGAAATGGGGTGCACCACCTCGCCCAGAAGATATTGAAACACATCTTTGTTCAAAGTATCCATCAGCGTATCATACCTACGTCCTTCAGATTTTTGGCGAACGCCTTAATGGTCTATTTGCAAATTCAAGTATTCCTGATGAGGCAAAACGTCCAGGATTTGAAAGAATTCCAATGGGAAGTTTTACTCTTGAAGTAGGAAACATTGTACAGATCTGGAATGGTAATCTCCCACTTCCGAAGACGCCAGCAGAAGCAATCACAGGAAGAGTAACTGATCGGGTAAGAGGAACAGGAGTCTTTGATCCTGAAGATGTTGGAGCGCCTGGAGCACAAGGAATAGCGTAAGAATACTACCCGTACAAGAGCTCCCCTGGATGATATGTATCCAGATTTTCTTCGCCAATGAGTTCAACAAGTTTGTCGACAGTTTTGTCGAATTTTACTTTTTCTTGAGTGCCAAGTTTCATATTGCGGATGATCGCAACACCCTCACGAACTTCAGTGAGACCCATGATAACCGTCCATGTTGCATGGAAGTTGTCAGCGATTTTGAGCTGGGCTCCCATCGATCCTTTTCCGAGGGCGCCAACCGTTTTGAGTCCGCGTTCACGCATTTCCATGATCAAGGGAAGACATTTTTTCTTTGCTTCTTTTCCAAGTTGCGCAACAAAGACATGAACCTCATCTTTGTGTGGAACTCGAATTTTTGCACGTTTCATGTTGGCAATAATTCGTTCGATACCCATCGAAAACCCAACAGCAGGGGTCGGTGCTCCGCCCATAAGTTCAACAAGGTAGTCGTATCGTCCGCCACCTCCAATAGCATTCTGTGAGTTCATGGAAGCATCCCATAACTCGAAGACCGTCTTCGCATAATAATCGAGACCACGAATGAGTTTTGGATTATCGACATATTTGATTTGGAGCTCATCGAGAAACTCTTTCAAGTCGGCATGGAACTCTTTTGATTCATCATCGAGATATTCACCAAACGCAGGTGCGAGTTTTGCAAGAGTAACGCAGTCTTCTTCTTTACAATCGAGAAGTCGAAGTGGGTTGGTATTGAGACGTTCCTGGCAGCGCTCACAAAGATGTCGTTCTTTGCCGAAGTAGTAGTCCTGAAGTGAAGCAATGTATTTCTTGCGTGCATCGATAGTACCAATACTGTTGAGTTGTAAAGTGAAGAGATCAGCAATACCGAGATCTTTGAGAATTTGAAAAGCGAGCTGAATAACCTGTGCATCAAGCGCAGGATCGCCCTCGCCAATCACCTCAACGCCGAACTGCCAAAACTGACGATATCGACCTTTTTGTGGTTCATCGAAACGAAAAAATGGTTCGATGTAGTAGAGCTGAACAGGTTGAGCCAGCTGACTCATATTATTTTGAATATACGATCGAACAACACCAGTGGTGTTTTCTGGTCGAAGGGTGAGGCTATTACCCTCGGGATCTTGGAATGTATACATTTCTTTCGAGACAACATCGCTCGTATCACCAAGTGTCTGTCTAAAAACATCAGTAAACTCAAAAATAGGGGTAGTGATACGTCGAAAACCCGCTTGTCGTAAACGATGTCGGATTACTTTTTTGATGTAGGTATAGTACTCGTGATCGGCCGGAAGAATGTCATGAACACCTTTTGGTGTCTGGTATGGCAATGCAGCAGTCTTGTCCGGCATAAAAAGAAAAACAGAAGGTATAAACGACCTCCAGTATAGCACCTAAAAGCCAAAAAGCAACGGTTTTAAGGCCGGCTTCCGATTTTCTGAACAAATGTATTGTAAACCTGACGAGTTCGTTGATCGATATCGGAAACAATATTCGTGCAAGCCTGGGTATCGTTCTCGCAAGGAGTGCCCCAGTGAGTACCATCAAAAGCCTGGCACTGACCTTGAGATTGCTTGATAGTGAGTGCAATTCCATTATCGGGAGGATAGAGAATGACCGTATCGTCATCAGCATTAATTTCAGTGTAATTTGTAGCATTATAACCCGGAGTTGTTTTACTGTTGCTGAGTGTTCCTATACCACAAACAACAGAAGCATCATCTTGCGTATGGCATTCAACGAAGGAATCTTCTATTCGAACAACAGGCAGTGTGGCGTGAGTTCCCCAGCCAAAAGTAACTTCAGCTTGAGTGGATTGTGCTTTTTCAGCTTCAAGAAGGGTTGCCATGGAACCAAGAGTGGTAATGGCTTGTGCATGAACATGGTTCATTACTGTACCAAAAGGAGCTGTATTTTGAGTTGTAGTACAGCCTTGGGGAATATCAGAAACATCACATCCTGGACCAGTCAGCAAGCCGGCAGTCAAAGCGAGCCGTGAAGCTGCGCGCGAAACAGATGGAGGAATGTTCATAGAAAAACGTCGTAACAGAGTTTGAGATAGATGCGGAGATTCGGCTAGAGGCTACCATAAAAAAGCCAAAAGACAAGAGGTCTAACGGGTTAACTACAAAAGTCTCTGTATTTTTCATCAGACATTGACTACAGATATTTATCCTAGCTTAATCTCAAATTTCGGCGCCGAAATTACTGAATAGGGTAGGAATTTCTAAAAAAAGCAACATTTGAACTATCTCTTCAATCAAACGACGCTCTCGGAGCGACAAACTCAAACATCTCATAACGAGTAGGATTTTTTTTGAATTCAAAATAGGCAGCAGCACCAATCATCGCAGCATTGTCGGTGCAGTAGGAAAGTTTGGCGGGAGTACGGAAGGAGACATGTTTCTTATTCGTTTTATTCCAGTTCTCAAGTCCCTGTTCGATGTATGCACGAAGAGCGGAGTTGGCAGAAACACCACCAGTGACGTGGACTTCCTTGATATCCGGATGAGTATCGAGCGCTTTAAAAACACGAGATCCAAGTGCTTCGATAACCGCTCGCTGGAAGCTCGCGGCCGTGTCCGCAAGAAATCGCTTGTCATTCAATCTCGTTTTATTACTTTGAAGGTGATAAAGAATTGCCGTTTTGAGTCCCGAAAAAGAGAAGTCGAGTCGTCCATCGGAGAATGAGGCCTTCGGAAAATTAAATGCATGTGGATCTCCTTTTTTCGCAGCAGCCTCAACAACAGGGCCTCCTGGGTAACCAAGCCCAATCATACGCGCAACCTTATCGAACGCCTCACCAGCCGCATCATCGGCGGTCTCACCGAGAACCTGGAACTCCATATGATCTTTGATGAGGAAAAGTTCATTATGTCCGCCACTGACACTGAGGGAAAGAATAGGAAACTGTGCCGACTTTTTCGAGTCGAGCCAAGGTGCGTAGACGTGACCATAAATATGCTTCACCGGAATGAGGGGTTTTTGCATGATGAGCGCGAGGGTATTGGCGACGGAAGTTCCAATCACGAGCGCGACACCAAGTCCAGGGCCATATGTCACCGCAATCGCATCAATTTTTGCCAAGGTAATCTGCGCTTCTGCAAGAGCTTTATCGATAACAGGAATAATGTTATTCACATGTTCTCTCGCTGCCACCTCCGGCACGACGCCTCCGGTGGCATTATGCATCATCGCCTGTGACGCGATCACATTCGACAAAACTTCCGTACCATTTTTCACAACAGCAGCAGATGTTTCATCACAAGAAGATTCGATAGCAAGAATATTCATAAAAATAAGTAACTCAGAGATAATTATTTAAGATACGGCGGCGTAACACATCCAACGATATAGGTTGGCATCCAGGACTTACTCGTGCCATCAGTAAGGGTAATGGTGGTTTGTATATCAGCATCCCCACTATTTGGAACATCGACGATTTTTTCTGTTGCAGTTGTTCTTCCGCACGAAAGGGTTTTACTAAAGAGAGTATCGCTTGGCGTACTTGTCTCATGAAGACCAAACTCCACCGTTTTCATAACGGTTTGCTTTTTTGTATCCAAGGAAACCTGAATAAGGTCAGCATATCCACCTTTCGCAGTATTACGTGTCTTAAGTAATGTCACGGTTTTCGGATCACGATCATGTAACTTTATCGTCGTCTCACCGGAAATATTCATACTCTTTTCGAGATGACTCATGATTGGTGACATCGTTTTCGTAGCGAAATTATACTGTCGAAGGTCGCATGGTTGACTATCAGTACACCCACCTTGAAGATACGTAATTGTATCACCAGAAAGAATAAAATCGTACATGCTGTGTTCATCGAAAAATCCAAAAACTGGCTTGATGTCAGGTATGTTTACAACATTCGTAAAACCACTTCCAACACTATATGTAGCAAGTTCACCTTCAGCATTTACAAAATAAATACCGCCATCGCGATATCCGAACGCATTCGAAAAAATACTCGGATGAATCGTTCCAAGCGGAAATTCAGCGAAAGATGATTGAATCTCAACAGTAGAGAGTTTGTACTCCATCTCTCGATCAGCAGTGTCAGATCGATCGTTAGTAGTAGGATTGTCATTGCGAGTTGCGAGATAGAAAGCAGAAGATGGGCCTTGTTGAGCAATTACTGGAATTGTCGGCTGTAATGCAGATTTGGAATTATGTATCCAAAAGAAGATAAAAGCTATCGCAGCTCCAAGAATAAGCGTTGCAGCGATGAAGATCGTACGATAACTTCGTTTTTGGAAATCCATAAGGTACAATAAAAAAGTACTCACATTGTACATCGTCTCGTTCTTGATTCACAACAGGCTATGAAACCCACCGCCCTCTCCATCGTCGAAAAACTTCAGAAAAAAGGCTACCAAGCCTACTGGGCGGGTGGTTGTGTACGCGACATGCTCCTCGGAATTACTCCAAAAGACTTTGATATTGCGACTTCTGCAAAACCGGAAGAGATTGAGGCGCTCGGCGAAGAAGGTATGTTTGATAAAACGATTCCCGTTGGAAAAAAGTTCGGTGTGGTAAGTGTGATCGTCAACGGTCACTACTTTGAAATTGCAACATTCCGATCTGACGCAGCATCATCCGATGGACGTCGTCCAGATGCAATTATCTTCACTGACGCAGAAGAAGATGCGCGCCGTCGCGACTTCACGATCAACGCGATGTTTTATGATCCAATAGCCGACAAAATCTACGACTATGTTGGTGGTCAAAAAGATCTCGATGAAAAACTCATTCGGTTTATTGGCGATCCAGAAACTCGCATCAAAGAAGACTATCTCAGAATTCTTCGTGCGATCCGTATGAAAAATACCTTTCAATTTCAGTACCATCCAGAAACCTACAAAGCCATCAAAAAAAACGCCGAATATGTCACGCAGATTTCCGCAGAACGTATCGCCGACGAACTCAACAAGATGATTCTTTCACCGCATCCACGAACCGCTTTTGAAGAGATGGAAGACACAGGCGTTCTTCAGATTCTCATGCCAGAAATGGTTGCAATGAAAGGTGTCGCTCAGCCGCATCAGTATCATCACGAAGGTGATGTTTGGGAGCATGCTATGCGCTCCATCGAATCTCTCCGAACACCAAAATCACACACACTAGATCCAGAGGCACAAATTTCTACGCATCCCATCCCATCACTCGAAGTTCACTGGGCGACAATTCTTCATGACATTGGAAAACCAGAAACATTCAAAGATGCAGACGATCGCATCAGATTTGACCACCACGCTACACGATCATCAGAGATCGCCACAGATATTATGCAACGTCTCAAATTTCCTCGTCGCATGATCGACCACGTCGCTTGGCTCACGAAGCATCACATGATGATGGTTCAGCTCATCGACATGCCACAACACAAACGCCTCCAGTGGTTTCATCACCCACTTTTTCTCGAACTCATGGAGGTATTTCACGCTGACGCCGCCGGTACCAATCCCGCAGAATTCGATCTCTATCATCAAATTCTCGACCTCTATCACAGCGATCTTCGTGACATGCCACACCCGCCGCAGCCGCTCCTCTCCGGCCACGACATCATGGAAATAACAGGCCTATCAACTGGTCCTCGCATCGGCGAACTCACACACGCCCTTCACGAAAAGCAACTCGCGAAAGAAATCACCACGAAAGAAGAGGCTGCAGAATGGATAAAAAATCAAAGCTAAATCACAAAACAAAGCCAATGAATTGACAAGAAATAAAAGAAAGGGGGATAATCGTTACTTAACTGCAACCCATAACCTATCTATTATGATGAATCAAATAGGTTCGCGTCTTGTAACGGTAGCGGCGGCGTTATCAATTTCCGGATCGGCACTAGCAAAAGAAAGTCCGCGACAAAGACCAGTAGAAAAAGCAGTGCAGGTTCGTCAGCAAGAGACGGTTATGAGACTTCAGGCATGCATGGATGCTGGATTTGATGGGTATATGTTGTATAAAAGAATGGAGTCGGGAGAAACAAGATATGTAAATGGAGCATTAGGATCAAGAAATGGTGGATCCTCAGGAAAATATATATCAGGAGTGAGAATAACAGACATAACAGATCCACAGAAAAGAAGTTCACAAGTTCAGATCAGTGAAGTTTTTATGGATAAAGGTGATTTTGATGGAAGAGTTGAAACATATATCAAGGATTTATCGCAGTGGGTAGATGGAAAAGGGTTCGAAAATCAGGCAAAAGTTTGCTACGGTACTGGGCAAGTTTCAGAAAGAGCTAGCGCAGAACTTGAAAAATTAGGAATAGGCCCATGTACAGCTCAAATGAGCCAAGAAAAAGCACAGAGTCAGTATGAAGGATTTCTTGGGGAGACATGGGCGCAATGTGAGGCAAAGGCAAAAGCGGACGCAGGGTTTGCGTTCAAATTCAGGGCGGCATTAAAAAAATTAGTACAAAAGAGAACGAAGAGGACGAAAATATAGTATATAATGCAAAAGATGAAACTTCTCTTCACGCCGGAACAGATTCAAGTTCAGATAAGTGAAATTGCTCAACAAATATCCCGAGACTACAAAGGAAAAGATCTGCTTGTTGTTGGTCTTCTCAAGGGTTGCACAGTTTTTATGTCGCATTTGCTCGTACAGCTCGACATCGAAAAAGTTGAGATCGATTTTATGACAGTCAGTAGCTATAAGCACGGCGCAAAATCTTCTGACTTCAAGTTCGTTCAAGATCTCGATACGTCAGTAAAAGATCGTGATGTTTTAATTGTGGAGGATATTGTCGATACAGGGAAAACGCTCGCATTTACCATTCAGCACCTCGCTTCGCTCGGTGCCCGCTCAATTGAAACGGCGGTCTTCGTCAATAAAACAACGAACCTATCTCACGCCTTTAAAAAGCCAAAATACACCTGCTTCGAATATCACGACTCGCCATTTCTCATCGGATTTGGTTTCGATTACAACGGTTACTATCGCAACCTCCCGGCTGTTTATCAAATGGAAGAAAGTGATCTACGAATAGAATAAAGATTTTGTCCTCTATTATTTTTTATTTGCCCGGAGAGTAACGGCGAACTCATATTTTCGGCGTAGCAAGACGCCAAAAGAGGCCAGTACAAGAATAAAAGTTACAAGAGGTCCGATAACCGGAACAAGAGAGATAACTTCATAAATAAAGAGTCCGAGAGCGAGCACACCATAGGTTCGTCGTGGTGATCGTGGTTTTGTTTTGAGAATAATCGTACCAAGAAATAATCCAGCGACAAGTTGAGATGCATACCAAACGGCCACGCCTCCAAAACCAAGAATAAGAGCAACAGGAAGGCCAATAATTGTGGCCGCACAGAAAACAACAAGAGCGCTACCTGCTGTAAGAGCGATAAATCCAATGCCAAGATTTTTCAAGAAATGTTTTCGAAGTCCATCTGGCCACTTCTGAAGTTCATGAGGAAAGAAGATGAAAAGGAGAGCTCCGAGAAGAAGAAGTGATAGGAAATTCCATAACTTCACAGCGAGCATTCCGACGGTAAAGAAGCCAAGAAGAAGGCCTTTGTACATCTCGCCAGGAGGTGGCATGCGTTCTGTTTTTCCACTTACGACATTAGCTGGAATAACGGCAGGATTTTCAGATGAGTATTTGAGGTCACCACGAATTTTTGCGAGAGGAGAAATGCTGAGGTATTCTTTTGCATCTACTTGTACACTGCCATTAATCCAACCTTTGATCTTCACGATACCAGCCGAACCTTTTACGTTTTCCGCAACATTGCCATCAATACTTGCCCCACCGCCATATACCAACACAGTTCCACCAACGCTACCAGTCTTCGTAAGTTCAACCATGCCACCAGCGGCAACGAGGTCATCTTTAATATTTCCAGAGACGGTTAAATTTCCTCCAAAAATCTTCACATCATCACCAACATTTCCAGAAATATTGACGCGCCCCCCAAAGACAAGAACGTCACCAGAGACATCTTCAGCAATATTGGCAACACCACCAAGAACGACAACATCTCCCGTCACTGGCTGATCAATATCAACCTCACCGCCAACGGCATAAAAGTCATCAGTAAGCGGATTTTTAAGAGAAACATCTTTACCAGAAGTCGCAGTCAGTGCGGAAGCGCTTGGTATGCTTCCAAAAGAGAAAAGAAGGACAGCGAGAATAGGAAGTACAAAAAAACGTTGAGAAAAGTGTGCCATAGTGAGGATTGATAGAGGAGTGAAAATAATGTTTCAAGATGCACGACGGTGCACCACCCCAACTATACTACTGCCTTTTCAAAAGTGCTACGGTTTCAATGTGTGCGGTGTGGGGGAACTGGTCGAAGGCCCGAACGAATGTGAGGGCGTATCCTTGTGATGCAAAAATTTTCGCATCTCTTGAAAATGTTGCTGGATTGCACGAGACGTAAAGAATGGCTTTTGGAGCGGCACGAATGATATGTTCAACAACTTTTTCCTCAAGTCCACTGCGTGGTGGGTCCACAACAATAATGTCAGCCGCACGACTCGATTCCAACTCATCCAAAACTTTTTTCACATCACCGACAAAGAACTCAATATTACGAACATCATTCAAAATCGCATTTTCTTTTGCGCTTTCAACAGCCGACGCATTGAGCTCAACACCCATAACGCTCGCAACCGCATGGCTCAAAACAATTCCAATCGTTCCCGTTCCGCAATACAGATCGTATGCACGCATCTCGCGCAACTCATCAGTAGAAAAAGAATCTTGTAATAACTGCAGCACCTGGCCATAAATTCGCTCTGCCATCATTGTGTTTGGTTGGAAAAACGCCTGCGGTTTTACCTGAAATTTCAACACCAACTTTTCGCCACGCGCGTCTTCCATCTGCAACTCCTCTCGATAAAAATGTTCACCTTTCAAAACAACTTCTTCCCATCGTTTTGGTGTGCCCTTTTGCTCATGGACAATAACTCTTACGACGGATACGATCTCTGGAAATTCGCTCAATACTGCCAAAAAAGCCTTTACATCAAAATCTTCAGGAGTCGTTTGAACGATGACCATATATTCTCCCGTACGTTTACCCTCACGAACATATACCGAGTGTACGAGTCCGCGGTGCGTCTTCGAATTATATGAAACGCCGACTCCAGCGCGATGAAGTCCTTCGAAATAATTTCGTATTCTTTTAAAAATATTGACACTCGCATTCGACTGCAAGAAACACTCTTCGACATTTACGGTATCATAATGCATTTTCCGCATATGGAAGCCACCAGAAAAGACTCCATCGAGTCCAATAGAAAAGCTCCATTCCATCTTATTGCGGTAAAACCACGGATCGTCACATCCACACGCTCCTCGAAAAACCTGACCCAAAACTTCTTCAGAAAATCCTCCAATATGATTCAAGGTTTCATGTACCAGCTGTTCTTTCCATGCGAGTTGTTTTTCATATGACAAAAACTGCCACGTACATCCGCCACACGCACCAAAATGTTTACATCGCGCTGTAATTCGATCGGAACTCGGCTGAGTGATCTTCATCACTCTTCCTTCCGCAAAAGAATTTTTCTTTTTCGTAAGACGCACATTCGCCTCATCTCCAACACAGACATCATCAATGAACACGGGAATTCGTCTCTTCTCAGTTTTTCCAGCACTTCCTGGGCCTTCAAGCGGTTTTTCGTACTCATGAAACGCCAAACCCTGTCCGCCAAGGGCGAACTTTTCGATCTTCATAGGTATAGTTTCTCCTTTTTTCATCAGGAAAGGTGTAGCACATCAGGAAAAATCTGTCGATACTGCTCAATAGACATGAGACCTCTATAAGGCTAAAATAACCACGCAAACGAATATAAATTCCATAACGACTACCATATGGCAAACGCAAAAGTCGAAATCTACACGAAAACAAACTGTCCATACTGCACAGCCGCCAAAAATCTCTTCAACGAAAAAGGCGTAGAATATACCGAATATGACGCAGAACATGACGAGGCACTTCGCGCACAAATGCTCGAGCGATCAAATGGCAGACGAACATTTCCTGAAATATTTATTAATGGAGAGCATGTAGGAGGATATGATGATCTCCACCTCCTCGATGAAGAAGGAAAGCTTGACGACATGCTTAAAGCCCTATGAACAAAAAGCTCGTCCTTACGATATTTACAATAGTGATGATGATACTGATAACAGGATCAGTTGTCTTGATATATGCAAAGCATTCTCGCATCACATTATCTCAGCCATCGAAGGTTTCATTAATGACAGAGTCTCTACCAGTTGAATCAACGCAGTTGACCGCAATGACGACACCCACCTCTACACCTACTCCAATTTCCCGAGAGGTCACGTCGCAAGATGCATCTCAAATTAAGTTACTCTTTCTCGGCGATGTGATGCTTGGTCGCTACGTCCGAACGCTCATGGAAAAGGCACATGATCTCAATTATCCATTTGCAAAGGCTCACGCAACAATCGGTCCAGGAGCGAATTTTCTCGACGGTTATTTTGACTCAGTCATAGCCAATCTCGAAGGTCCAATCGTGGAAATTCCGAATCGCGCACAAACTGGAATGAGCTTTGGTTTTGCACCGGATACAGCAGAAATAATAAAACGAAATGGTATTGATACAGTTACGATTGCGAACAATCACATGCTCGACAAAGGAGATAAGGGACTTGTATCAACTCGTCGCTATCTCGAAAAAGCGAGTGTGAAGTTTTTTGGTCATCCTATTCTTCCGGCCGAGCAAGATGTTCTTATCGAAACTATTAAAGGAAAGAAATTCGGATTTATTGGATTTCATGATGCCACTCGTCGCCTTGATAATGTAGGGGCAGCAGCACTTATTAAAAAAATAGCACCACAAGTTGACTATACGATTGTTGTCATTCACTGGGGTATTGAGTATCAGAAAAATCCATCCAAGCGTCAACAGACGCTCGCTCATGAGTTTATCGACGCCGGAGCGAATCTCATTATTGGTCACCATCCTCACATTCCACAGACCATTGAAACCTACAAAAATGTTCCTATCGTCTACTCTCTTGGGAATTTTATTTTTGATCAATATTGGAGCAAAAAGACCCAGAAAGGCATGACAATTGAAGCTGATTTTTCAACAAATTCGGCCGATAAATCGATTCGCATCATCGAGCACCCAATTGACCTTCATCACAGTCAGCCAAGCTGGGAATAAGATATGCAAGCCACATCTCAGTAGCTTGCTTCCAAAGCTAAAATCTGGTATAATAAAAAGAAATCTACTCGTCCGAAGGATGAGTGTCCCCATTCCCTGATGTACAACAACAATCAAAATAAAAACTTTAAAATAAAATGATATGAAAATCACATTCTGCGGAGCAGCAAGAGAAGTTACCGGATCGCGCCATCTCCTCGAGGTGAATGGAAAGAAGATTCTCTTTGATTGCGGTATGGCACAGGGAAATCGAAAGGAATCTGCGGAAAAAAACCGTGACTTCAAATTTTTCGACCCAAAAGAAATTGATACGGTGCTCCTTTCTCACGCACACATTGATCACTCAGGAAATCTTCCATACCTCGTAAAAAGAGGATTTAATGGAAGTATTTACTCATCATTTGCAACACGAGACCTTGCGCTCTATATGCTCGCAGATAGCGCATCAATTCAAGAGCGGGAAGAGGAATATCTTTGCAAGAAAAACAAAGCGTGCGAACCGGCACTGTATACCACCGAAGACGCTGCGAAAACCATGCAGCATTTTGTGGGTCTCGGATACGAACGTGCCACCGTTGTATCAGACGGAGTAGTTGCATCGCTCTATGATGCCGGACATATTCTTGGATCGTCACAGGTCCATCTCATCGTGAATGATAAAGAAAAAAATGCTCGATATACGATCGGATTTACGGGTGATCTTGGTAGAAAAGGACTGCCACTTCTTCGCGATCCACAGCTGCTTCCGGAGACAGAATATCTCATTTGTGAGTCAACCTACGGCAATCGATTTCATGAGGCAATTCAAACGGTAGAACAGGATCTCGCAGCCATCATTAATCGAGTTGCGCAGCGAGGTGGACGCGTGATTATTCCAGCATTTGCACTCGAACGTACCCAGGAAATTGTCTACTATCTCAACATTCTCTGGAAGCGAAAGGAAATTCCAGAACTTCCAATTTATGTCGACTCACCGCTTTCTGGAAATGTCACAGAAGTATTTCGAAATCATCCAGAGTGTATGGACAAGGAAACATATGACGAGTTCCTCAAAAACGGCGAGAATCCATTTGGTTTTGGTCGCCTCAAGTACACAAACTCTGTTGAAGAGTCAAAACATCTGAACGATCTTAATGGCCCTATGATTATTGTTTCTTCATCGGGTATGTGTGAGCATGGACGAATTCTCCATCACCTCAAAAACAACATTGAAGATCCTCGTAACGCAGTGTTGCTTGTTGGATATCAGGCTGCAAACACACTCGGTCGCAAACTTCACGATGGCATGAAGAATGTAAATATTTTTGGTGACCCGTATGACGTAAAGGCTGAAATTATCACAATGGATGCTTTTTCAGCTCACGCAGATCGATCAGACCTTCTCGATTACATTAAACGTCTCAAGGGTCTGAAGAAGATCTTCCTCGTCCATGGTGAAGAGGGTCAGGGTCTCGACTTCGCAGAATTTCTCAAAGAGTCAGGCTTCACCAACGTCGAAGTCCCAGCTCCGGGCCAAACCTACGAACTCCCAGAGCCAAATCTTCCCATCATGCCAATCCAAATGGACTATCTCGACGCGAAGCCAGTCGTTGATGTAGCGCCGACAACAGCTCAGGTTAAAGAATAAATAAAGCTGATTGCCCCCTTGCAAAAGGTTCTCACGTGAAGTAAAATCCCTTCGCAAATTGCTCATGCCTGCTTCATGCAGGTCAAGCGCCTCGCTTCGCTCGGCGCCTTTCATTCACAACTCGCGGGTATCGTATAACGGTTATTATGTCAGTTTTCCAAACTGAAGAAACGGGTCCGACTCCCGTTACCCGCTCCATAGAGAAATCATCTCACGCTCAGTAGCCTTTTTGAGCTTACCATAGCGCTTTTCTTCCAGTTTCCCCCTAGCTTCAATGGCCCGAACTTCAGGGAGTTTTTCGATAAAGCTGATGTAGTGCCTTTTGGCATCCATCTGTAGGTTTCCCCCTTGGAGAAGAAAATTGACCCCTATCTTGCTTAAGATAGACTTCTTTCTCTGAATATCGCCATTATTAAACTCATTTTTAGCATGGTAGGCGATGTTGAAAATATCCAACAACAACTCAGCCGTCTTGTCAGCGCGCAAATCGCACTGTTCAATTAAAGACGACAGCCTATCCCTTTCTGTGGTGAGTTCGACTTTGCGAACCTTGAACTCCTCGTCACTCAAGAGACTCTTGTCTGCATTAATAGGGGAAATCATGACATTAAAGAGATTATCGAGTTTTTTCTGAGACTCGTCGTGAGCCTTTCTTAAATTCTGAAGTTCCTTCTCGCGCAATGCTTCGTCATTGCCTTTCATCTGGTGAATGTTTTTGATAGCCCATTGATGGAATTTCTCTGAAATTCGAATAGATTCGATTTTTTCGGTCATCTGCCTTTCTAGCTCCTTCAACTCAATAGCTGGTTCTTTGCAAGTAGGTCCCTTCTTGTGACGTGCACAACGTGCATAATGGTACGTAACCATTGAGCTCTTCGCCTTAATATACTTCGTGCGCCTCTCAGTAATTACAGCCCCACCACAAGGGCACCTAACGAGCCCAGCAGTGATTGACTCATATTTCTTCGGTCTTGGTATGTAGCGTCTTCCTATGAGCATCTGAACCCTTTCGTATTCCTCCTGAGTAATCATGGCGGGATATGTGCCTTTATAGAGTTCGCCATTCCATTCAAACTGCCCTGTGTAGTAAATATTCGAGAAGATCTTGTATACAGTATTCTTCGATAGAGGTTTTGAAGGTGTGTGCTTGGCAGCTCGGGTGGTAAGCCCCCATT
>JBBIGU010000024.1:0-17320 GCA_037447365.1 Candidatus Peregrinibacteria bacterium
GGCCTCAATTTAAAGCTAAAACAAAGGTTTTAGGCCTCTTTAATCGCCTCAACAAGAACTTTTGCTTCATCTGCAGTTAAGCCCTCAAGACCAACGAGATCTTTTTCTGAAAGGCCCTTAAGCTGACCAACTTGTGTCAATCCAGCAGCAGAGAGTTTTGCAACGATACCTTCATCAATGCCGAGTTCCGTAATATTTTCAACACTCTTTTTTGGCATATCTTTTTCAGAAAGCTCACTGAGATCCTTGATGTCTAACTCCCAGCCAGTGAGAATCGAAGCGAGTCGAACATTCTGACCCTGCTTACCAATAGCAAGTGGGCGCTGGTCAGTAGCAACATAAATAGCAGCACGTCGAGCATCATTATCGAGAATAATCTGTGAAATCTTCGCAGGAGAGAGTGCAGCCTTGATATATTGATCAGCCTGTTCAGAATGCTGAATGATATCGATACGTTCGTTATTAAGTTCATCCATGACGGCCTGAACACGAACACCTTTCTGACCAACACATGATCCAATTGGATCGATCTTTGGATCGGAAGAAGCGACGGCAACTTTACATCGTACGCCTGCTTCTCGTGCAATCGCCTTCACAACAACAAGTCCAGATTTTACTTCAGGAATTTCGAGCTCCATAAGTTTCTGAACGAGTTTTGGATGTCGTCGTGAAATCAAAAGCTGTGGACCTTTTGTCGTCTTGATAACTTTATCGAGGTAGAGTTTGAGACGCTGGCCGCTGAAATATCTCTCACCAGGGATCTGTTCCTCTCGTGGAAGAATAGTGGTGATCTTGCTGTCGAGATTGACGTAAACAAAGTCACCATCAACACGGTGAATAAGTGCATTGATGAGCTCATTCTCACGGTCTTTGAATAATTCGTACATAACATCTCGCTCAGCCTCTTGGATGCGTTGAATGATAACTTGTTTTGCTGACTGAGCAGCAATACGTCCATAACCTGGAGGCGTAACATCGATTCGAAGCTCATCACCAACCTTTGCAGACTCTTTGTATTTCTTTGCTTCTTTGACAGAGATTTCGAGCTCATCGTTTTCAACTTCTTTTACAACCATCTTCACGGCGAACACAGTGGCATTACCAGAGTTTTCGTCGAGATCAACATCGACATTCATGTCGCGAGTTCCGTAATCTTTCTTATAGGCTGCACGGATAGCGGCCTTGATCGTTTCAATAACTTTGTCTCGAGAGATTCCTTTCTCATCGCAAAGTTGCGCGATCGCTGCAGCAAATGGTGTCTGCATAATTCAAGGGGGTAAAAAAGTAGGGTAGTTATATAAAAGGCCTTCGCTTTTTATAGAAAATGCCCAGCGTGAACATATATTCACCCTAGGTACGGGTATACAGTATCAAGAAACGAGACTTACGTCAAGGAGCTTAAATAAGGAAACCTATGGAAACGGTGTCAAATTTGAAGCTAAATTTCATCAGAAATTTCCCCCGACCTCAAAAGCCTCATTTCATCCAAAACACGAAAGGTCATGCTTGCGGCAAACCCTCTACTACATAAAAATCGGAACATCTTCTCGTATCGTTTTTTTGGTTCTTCGCGCTCGAGTGTTCGGAGTTTTTTTTCGGCGGCAGTTTTTGCGGCATTATATTCTGCATCAGTATCTCCCGCCTCTCTCACCACCTCCATCGCACGAGCAATGATTTCTACATCAATCCCCTTTTTTATAAGTTGTCCTTTAATCCACATAGAGCCGTGTGGACGATAGAGTAACGTGTCTCGAATAAAAATATCAGCAAAGTCGGTATCATTGATGTAGCCAAGATCCTTCATTCGCTGGAGAACTTTTTCAATTTCACTTTTTAAGAATTGTTCAGAGATATGTTTTGTAATCGACTCATACCAACGCTGTGAAATTTTTTTCACAAGAGATTCTCGAAGTTGATGTTCAGTAAGTCGACGTCGTGCAACCGCACGTAATGCGATGTGAAATAATTTTTCGGAAAGTTGCATCGACGATGAGTCACGGGAAGAAGAGGTCGAACGAACTAGGTCATTCGGTTTATGAGTTGAGCACCCTCCAGCTTTATTGTCAGGTTTGGATTTCATGGTAAAAATTATACCGCGCCGCGAGACGGATATTAAAAAAAGCCAGGGGACCCTCACTCACTATCCCCTGACCTTTACGGCTACATTATTAGCGAAAACCTAGGTAAAAGCAATAGAATTTCATGTTGATTATACAGTTGGGTATTCAAAGCTAGAAATTAAAGCTAAAAATACAAATTAGGCAAATAAACAAATATATATTCTAACTATAGTAGGTTCTGACAATTATTCCTGATCACTTGGAAGGGCAATTGCCTCCGCCTGAATCTTTTTCATCATCGCCTGAAGTTCTACCTCGAGATTCTTCATGACACTCTTATTTTCAGAAAGGAAGGCTTTAGCATTTTCGCGTCCCTGGCCCAACTTATCATTTTTATAAGAGTAGAAGGCACCAGCTTTGTGAACGAGCTCGTAGCGAGTAGCAAGATCGAGAACATCACCAGCATAAGAGATACCACTCGCATAAAGAATATCGAACTCGGCAATTTTAAATGGTGGCGCAATTTTATTTTTGACAACCTTGACTCGTGATCGAATACCGATGAATTTCTTTTCGTCGCCAGCTCCTTCCTCAAGTTTACCAGCTGCACGAATTTCGAGACGAACTGAGGCGTAGAATTTGAGAGCGTTTCCACCCGGAGTTGTTTCTGGGTTGCCAAACATAACTCCAATTTTCATGCGAAGTTGATTGAGGAAGACGATAGTTGTCTTACTCTTTCCAACCATAGCGGTAAGTTTTCGCATTGCCTGACTCATTAAGCGTGCCTGAGCACCCATCTGAGCATCTCCCATCTCGCCCTCGATTTCAGCTCGAGGCGTGAGAGCAGCTACCGAGTCAACAACGATAAAATCTACAGCATTTGATGCTACAAGCGTCTGGACAATTTCAAGAGCCTGCTCTCCACTATCTGGTTGAGAAATAAGGAGATTATCGACATCAACACCAATTCGTCGTGCGTATTGAGGATCGAGTGCATGTTCAGCATCGATGAATGCAGCCTGACCACCAAGTTTCTGGCTCTCAGCGAGAATGTGAAGAGCTAATGTAGTCTTACCGGCACTTTCTGGACCAAAGATTTCAATGATGCGTCCCTTTGGAACACCGCCACCGAGAGCGATATCAAGAGAGAGTGATCCGGTTGGAATGGTCTCTACTTCAATCTTCTGAGACTCACCCATTCGCATGATCGAACCTTTTCCGAAATTCTTTTCAATCTGCGAGATGGCAAGTTCGAGAACTCGTCGCTTTTCTGGATCAACTGTTTTTTGCTCTGTTTTGATCTGAGCAACAGGAGCTGAAGTGGAAGGAGTATGAAGTTCCGCATGTTTTTTCTGCGTCACTTTAGTTGAGGTATTGTCCGCCATAAAATAAGGAGGGTAAAAATATAAGGATCAATTGACCACATCATAGGTGAGTATTCACTCACCGTCAACAATGAATCATTTGACACCACCACTCTATATCTTGTGGTTTACCAAATCTTAAACTTTTCTTAACATTTTATTAAAAAAAATCTGACAGTAGGATATATCAGAATATCGCAACAATAAGGCGCTTAATGCGCAGGAGGTTGTTGTTGATCTGCAGTTGGTCCAATATTTGAATTCGTAGATTTCGATCCATCAGTAGGCTGCTGTGTCTTGGTCTCTGTTTTTGCAGGTGTTTGTGGTGCCGCAGGCTGCTCATCAAAATGAAAATATGATCGAATACTCTTTTCAGTTCCAAAAGCAACATTCTTTGTCTTGCAGATGTTGCAGCTGTATACATATTTGCGTCCAACTTGATGGGCATCAACAATCCGTTCGCAATCTTTGCAGTAATATACTACGCCCGTTACCTGTTCTCTACTTCGAAATGGCATCGCCATAAGACATGCTTATAATAAAGTATTTTGTTCTTGTTCGAGCTCCTCTCGTTCGCTATCCATCATCGCACTTTCAATAGTTTTGTGTTCACGACGTTCGCTCTCCGGCATCTTAATAAGAGGTTCATAGTTCGATTCGATATCGACATGCGCATATGAGCGGTGACGCTTTCGAATCATATATCCACCAAATGCAAGACCGACAACACCAAGAAGCGCAAGAAACATTCCAATCCTCGCCTCTTTGATAGCAATATTCACACCGAACTTCGGATGGAAATATACCGAGTTGGCGAGCAACAAAAGAAATCCAGAAAAACCTGCAGCCATGAGATAAAAATTTCCAATAGCAGAAAAAATACGCTCAATCTTTTCTCGAGTTCCGCGATTGAGAATAGTCGCAATACATGTGCCCGCAATACCAAGCATCAAGAGACCGGCCAAATACAAAGGTCCCGTAATTCCGAGAAACATGTCGCCTGTTTTGAAAGCATCGAGGTCGGAATACCAAGGAAGAAAGACGCTCAAGGTCATGAGTGCAGAACCCCAGAAGGCAAATTTCTGTTCGCTCGTGAGGGATTGAATTCGTTGAACAATGTGTCGTGTAGCCATAAATAGTGTTGAAACTACGATAACGATAGCAAACTGTGGTACAATGCACAAGTATGATCATAGCTATCGATATTCGTGAAGCCGTCCGACAGAAAAAAGCTGGAAAGGGCTGGTACACGCATCAAATCGTTGAAAATCTTTTGAAAGAGTATCCAAAAGATACCTTCTTACTCTATACCGATCAGCCATATCCGGAATGGGAGCATTATCCGCATGCACAGCAGCGATTTTTTCCACCAAGTCCGTTGAGGTGGCATTTCAAAGTTCTTAAAGATCTGAAGAAAGAGCGGCCGGATATTTATTTCGCACCATCGAGCTATATTATTCCATCGTTTGCGCCGAAGTGGCTCAAAGTTGTTGCGACCGTACATGATCTTGTCGCTTGGCTTTTTGCAACACGACACAATATGAAGGCAACTATTATCGAGAGAATGACGCTTCCACTCGCTGTTCGAAAAATTACAAAATTTATTACCGTTTCGAAAAATACGAAACGAGATTTACAGCATTTTTTCACCATACCTTCCGAAAAGATACAGGTTATTCCGTGTGGGGCAGGTCAGCAGTTTCATAAAATGAACGCAGAGGAAAGCGAAAAATTCCGCCATGAAAAAAAACTTCCAGAAAAGTTTCTCCTTGCAGTCGGAACACTCGAACCACGAAAAAATTTCACCACATTGATTAAGACATTCTCGCAACTCGTAAAAAAATATCCAGAATATTCTCTCGTGATTGTCGGTGGACGAGGTTGGTATTTTGAGAAAATTTTTGAGACCGTGAGAGAACTTGAGGTTGAAGATAGTGTAAAGTTTGTAGGGTATGTGCATGATGATGACCTGCCGGGATACTACAACGCAGCGGAGTGCTTCATTTTTCCATCACTCTATGAGGGCTTTGGAATTCCACTACTAGAAGCGATGAAATCAGGATGTCCAGTTATCACATCGAACATCTCATCAATGCCAGAAGTAGTTGGCGATGCGGCGATATTGGTAAATCCGTCGGTTCCACAAGAGCTTGCGGCGGCAATAGAAAAAGTGATTACTTCGTCAGCTCTTGCTGATGAGCTGCGAGAAAAAGGACTGAAGCAGAGTGAAAAATTTTCATGGAAAAGTTCAGCAAGAGAGTTGCATCAACTTTTTGAAGATCTTTTATAACCCTTGTCAAAAAGCCATAAAAAGGCGACAATGGGGTCATGAGAAAAAACATTTCAAAGTCAGTCAACAAACCAGTTCATACAAAGATAAAGCCAATTCCAGTAACGCATGAAGTTCGATTTGGAAAAATTGGTATTATTTGTAAGAAAAGCATTCCACAAGAGGTCGATAAACTGGAGCGAGTTTTAAAATTTCTCGAAAAGTTTGATCGACACATTTTGCTCGATAAGCATGCTGCAGACGCGCTCAATTTGAAACATGAAAAAAAGAAGCAGTGGAAGAAAGTGAAAGGTTTTTCGAAACTTGAAATCTGCGCAGAGGTTGACATGATTGTGACACTCGGCGGAGATGGAACATTGCTAAAAACAGCTCGCTGCTTGAGTAAACCAGAGACGACCGTTTTTGCTATCAATGTTGGAAATCTGGGATTTTTAACCGAGGCGACACTGAAAGATTTTGAAAAAAAACTGACAGCATTTTTAAAGGGAAAATACGTCATGGACCCGCGCTCACTTCTCCATATCACGCTCAAGAGGAAAAATGGGACATTATTTGAGTCGCTAGCGCTTAATGATGCGGTTATTAATCAAGGTTCGTTCGCGCGCCTCATCAAAATGAGCGTCAAGATCGACGATCTTGACGCGGCCCTCTTCAAGGCCGACGGCCTCGTCATTGCCACGCCAACAGGTTCTACAGGTCACTCTCTCTCGGCCGGCGGCCCAATCGTTCACGCTCGTGTGGGCGGATTTGTGATCACGCCAATCTGTCCAGCGCTCCTTTCCATGCGCCCAATTATCATTCCCGACGAGCGCACAATTCATGTACGTATCGAAACGGAACGTCGTGAAGAACAGATTAAAATCGGCCTCACGATCGACGGTCAAAATACGATCGGCCTCGACTATGGTGACGAAGTTATTATCAAGAAGGCGCCACAGCATATGGACCTTATTCGCGCAGTCGATCGAAACTACTACGAGATTCTCAATCGCAAGCTTCATTGGGGTCGCGAAGGATAAGCCTTTACACCTCCCTCCCCTTTACCACCGCCTGAGCAGCAGCTAATCTTGCAATTGGTACACGGAATGGCGAACAGCTGACATAGGTCAAACCAATCTGATGGCAGAACTCTACGGATGCTGGTTCTCCTCCGTGTTCTCCGCAAATACCAATTTCAATATCAGGCTTTACCCCGCGGGCACGACTCACCCCAATTTTCATAAGTTCACCAACACCTCGTCGGTCGATCGTATCAGATGGATCGCGCTCAAGCACGCCCTTATCCAAATACTCTCCCATAAACTTACCCACGTCATCACGGGAAATTCCCCACGTCGTCTGAGTAAGGTCATTCGTTCCAAATGAGAAAAAGTCTGCATGTTCAGCCAAATGATCAGCCGTCAGACAAGCACGTGGAAGTTCAATCATCGAACCGATCTTGTATGCAAAGTCGATCTGATTTGGTCCACCGTTACTGCCATCGAACTCTCGAATAACTCGCATCGCAAGTTCTCTGAGTAATTTGAGCTCATTCGTCGAAGAAATCAGTGGCATCTCGATTTCTGGAATGACAGTAACCCCCTCTTTTCGTGCCAGAATAGCCGCCTCAAGAATGGCGCGAACCTGCATCTCATACATTTCTGGGAATGTGACAGCAAGACGACATCCGCGATGTCCAAGCATTGGATTGACCTCATGGAGAGAGTCTGTGACCGACGAGAGTTCGTCGTACGTCATATTCATACGAACAGCCAACTCTCGAACTTTCGACTCGTCATGAGGCATAAACTCGTGCAAAGGCGGATCAAGTAATCGAATACATACTGGATAGCCATCCATAACTTTGAAAATTCCGTAAAAGTCCTCTCTCTGGAATGGCTGAAGTCTACCCAAAGCCTCGATTCGCTTCTCAGTCGTTGTACATAAAATCATCTCGCGAACGGTATCGATTCGACTTTCATCGAAGAACATATGTTCTGTTCGGCAAAGTCCAATACCTTCAGCGCCGTAGTCTCGTGCAACTTGAGCATCATGCGGCGTATCAGCATTCGTTCGAACATGCATCGTTCGAAGTTCATCAGCCCAACTCATAACAGTATGGAACGCACCAGAAATAATTGGCTCAAGCATTGGCATCTCGCCAAGCATGACCTCACCGGTCGATCCATCAAGCGTAATAACATCCCCTTCTCTGATTTCCATGCCGCCAATAACACATGTCTTCGTTTTTCGATCAACTTTGACATCGCTACATCCAGCGACACAGCACTTACCCATGCCACGACAGACGACCGCAGCGTGAGAAGTCATACCGCCCATTGCCGTTAAAATTCCCTGAGCAACATGCATACCAGCGAGATCTTCAGGGGTTGTTTCGCGTCGTACAAGAATCACCTTCTCATCTTTTCCTTCTGCCCACTCAACCGCATCTTCAGCGGTAAAGACGACTCGTCCGCATGCCGATCCTGGCGATGCAGGTAAGCCCTTGGCAATAACTTTTTTCGCAGCCGAAGGATCAATTCTCGGATGTAACAACTGATTTAATGAATTCGCCTCGACCTTCAAAAGTGCCTCTTCTTTGGTTAACAAGCCTTCCTCAACCAAGTCGACCGCAATTTTTACGGCAGCATGAGCCGTTCGTTTTCCATTTCGCGTCTGAAGCATGAAAAGTCGTCGATTTTCAATCGTGAACTCAATATCCTGCATATCTTTATAGTGCTGCTCGAGTTTATTTTTTGCATCAAGAAGTTGGCTGTACACATCAGGCATAATCTTTCCAAGTTCTTCGATACTCTGTGGTGTTCGAATACCTGCAACTACATCCTCACCCTGAGCATTCATGAGAAACTCTCCATAAAACATCTTGTCACCATTCGAAGGGTTTCGAGTGAAAGCGACACCTGTTCCAGATGTTTCGCCCATATTGCCAAAGACCATAGACTGAACATTCACCGCCGTTCCTCGAATCGAAGAAGGCACGTGATTGATCTTTCGATACAAAATCGCACGATCGTTCATCCACGACTTAAAAACCGCCTCAATAGCGAGTCGCAACTGATCACGAGGATTTTCCGGGAACTCGACGCCGGCCCGTTCTCGAACAACCTCTTTATATTGTCGTACGAGCTCACGTAAATCATTCTCATCCAAATCGGTATCATTTTCGACACCCTTCGCTGCCTTCATCGCATCCATTTTTTCTTCGAAGTGCTCGTGATCAACACCAAGAACGACATCGCCAAACATGTTGACGAATCGTCGATATGCATCATAAGAAAAACGGGCATTACCCGTTTTATGTTTAAGACCCTCAACTGTTTGATCATTAAGACCGAGATTCAAGATGGTATCCATCATGCCCGGCATAGAAATGGCAGCGCCACTTCGTACCGAGACAAGAAGTGGATCAGCGCTATCACCAAGTTTTTTCCCCATCTTCGCCTCGAGTTCAGCTAGTTTTTGTTCGAGTTGTGCATCGTAACCTTCTGGATAACCCCCTTGTGAAGTAACGTAATTGCAAACATCAGTCGTAATTGTAAAGCCTGGAGGGACTGGCAGGCCGAGGTTGGTCATTTCTGCGAGATTTGCCCCCTTACCACCAAGAAGATCCTTCATACCTTTATTACCTTCTTCGAATGAAAAGATGTGCTGCATATAAGGAAATGGAAAAGAGGTAAAAACCGGAAACAGTATAACAATCAACGGGCCCTTTGCAACTTTTCCTGAACGCGCGAAATAAGCCTGAAAACATCGTCAAAACGAGGATTCATTTTATAGAAAATTTCATAACGATTCTTGTCCCAGCTACTTAATGTTCCCCGGAGATACTGATCATGTTTCTTCCAATATTGAGGTGCTAGATCTACATATGCCTGTAATACAGTAAGTGCTCGCTCATATTGCTTTCCGGCAAAGAGTGTCTGACCATAGTCCAAGTATACACGCAAGCTCATAGGTGCGAGCGCTATAGCATGCTCAAAATCGACATACGCCTGATCGTAATTTTCGAGTTGGGTATACACGCGAGCCCTATACCAAAAGGGCTGGTAATCAGTCCCATGAGTGAAATCTTGAACTGCTTTTAGGGTATCCAAGTCTCCACTCGACTCAGCTGCCTCAAGTCCATATCGAATTCTGTGTGGGGCAAGTTCGTATGCTGGAGTGTACTCCCCTACTCGAGCTAATCTATCGGCTTGCCATGTTTGATAGGGATACCAATAGATGAAAATACCAGCCCCCAAACTTATAAGTATAGTAGGAATAATAATCACGAGAATATTTCTTATGAGGGTATTTGAAGTCTTGGTGTTTATTCCTCTATTTGTTTCCGCTACCTCTCCGCTCATAACAAGTATGGCTCCAATGAAAAACCACATAAGAATCATATGGGTAATCACCTGGAACCCAAATTGCTGAGAAATAATATGCCCAACAAGGGCGCTCGCCATGGCGAGCGCCACAATATTACGACTTCTATAAGCCAAAAAAATACTACCACCTATACAAACGAGTATCGCAATAAGTCCGACTATCCCACTCTCCATCATGGTATCGAGGACGATATTATGAGCACGGTCGGCATATGAATTAATGTCCTCGGCTACAAGAAGTTCCTTTGGAGTCGCGGAGGCAAAAGCAAGAGTATAGGTATCGAGTCCGTATCCAAAAATCGGTCGTTCGAGAATTTTTTTCCACGTCGGTGGCCAGATAATAAAACGCGACTCGAGAGACCTGGCACTCTCCCCTGTAACAACAAGTCGAGAGATTAGACTTGAGGTTTGCGCAGACGGCCATATATTCAAATCCCCTGTTCCTCGTAAGTGAGCCCGTATATTGACCCCGAGAAAAAGAATGCCAAAGGTAAGAGGAACGAGCAGAAAGCCAGCGATCCATTTTCGATGACTACCCCAGAGACTATACACAATTCCAAAGAATAAAAACGCGGAAAGTAAGCCAAGAAATCCACTTCGACTAAGCGTCCAAAGAAGAGCCAAAAAGGGGATTGAACCGAGGAGCAACCATAAATACCATCGGCGACTCGTAAGATATTTCCAGAAAAAAAGAGGGAAGACGAGAACGATATAATCCGCTAGATAGTTTGGTTGACCAAGGGTCGAAAAGATTCTTCCCAGAAATCCATTCACAATCCACCACTGAGAAAGTGCAGGAAAGAATCGTTGAAGAATTCCATAAAGTCCAACCAAGACTGCACTTATCATGGCAACTTTCAAAAGTCGTTCAATCAGAGAGCGTCTCAAGGTAAGGGTTGCAAAAAAGACAGCGATCAACCCCATATGTAAGAGAAATCCATGATATCTCGGCTCCAATCCCCAAAAACTCACGGACGGAACTATAGAGAATGCCCATGAAAGAGTAAGACTTATGACATAACCCCCTATAATCCCCAGTACAACGAAAGGCTTACGAAATGATATGCCAGTGTGAACAAGTCGATAGTAAAGGAAGGGGAGTAGGGCAGCGACAGTGCCAGTTACGAAAAGAACCTTAATAGGCTCGAAGGTAATGTATCCCCTGACATCCACAACCAAAGGAGTAATACCAACCAGAAGACCGAGAAGGATAGTGATACATATCGAAACCAAAGAGACATCGTCATTAGGAGAGATGTTTTCGGGTCGTTCTCTATTTTGAGAACGATTCAGCTTCAATTTTAGAATGTGAAGGAGGGATTGCACATACCTATTAGTATTCTTTCCTTGCCAAGGTGTCAATTTTAAGCAATACTGTTCTCAAAACTGAGTACAAACGTACTCATTATTGAAAACAAACGTACTCAAGATAGAGTACACACGTTCTCAAAACGTTCTCAAAACTGAAAACATATGTTCTCAAAATTGCTCAAATCTGAAGCTAGAAAGAAGTTGCTCAAAATTTTCACGGAAAATAGTAGAGAGAAGTACTATCTCCGAGAGCTCGCAGGCATGATTCAGTATTCCCCAGGGTCTCTTCAGCGCGAGCTCAATGGGCTCGTCAATGACGACATCTTGCTTGCCGAGAAGGTAGGTAATCTTCGCTTTTTCAGCCTCAATTCAAAAAATCCATACATCAAGAATCTAAAGCTGTACCTAGCTTCACATCCAGAATCGGATCAAGAGTCATCCTCTGCTCAATCTAAAAAACCAGATTCAGTCAAAACTAAACCAAAGCCAAAATCAGAACTAAAGCCAAAGCCAGGGCCAGAACCAGAACCAGAACTAAAACTAAAATCAAAACCAGTGCTCGAAGCTCGCCCTTGGATAATAACACGGGATTCTTTAGAGAATTCAGCCTCGAAACCTCAACCAGACTCAGAGGGGTTTACCAGGGAAGAGTTTTTGCCAGCTCCGGCGCCTATACAGCAATCTGTTGACTATACACCAACAATTTCGCCCTTCTCTAAGCCAGTTTTAACAAAACCAGATATTCAAAAACCAGAAATATATACCAAAAACTCAAAGCCAGAAATAGAGTCCGACTACTCAAAAACACTTTCTGAATCAAAATTTAATTACGATACATTTTTGGACGAAAATGATGGTACTGATTTTGCCGATACATCTGCTAAGAAGAGGGATAGTGAGCCGCTTTCATATCAAACAGAGCCGACTACTCAAAACGATCAACCGGAAGAGCCGCCTGAAGAGGCGAATGGTGATATCAGGCTTCACATAGAGTAAAATTAGCCTATTCAAAAAAAACTCACCGACTACCCGTTGACTATCCATCACTCATCTGTGACTCATGGTTATCCATAGTTACCCATGGTTATTCAGAGCTGTTCGTCGATATTCGTCATTAGCCTCCTACGCAAGAAGTCCACTTAGAGATAGGAGGGCTTGCCCTACAAACCCAGCAAAAAGGGGGACGGTAAAGTTATCGTCCAGTTTTGACGTCAAAAGTTCAACCACGCTCGCGGTAAAAGCCATGCTAAGGTAAATAATAGGCATTTCAGGCATGATAAAGGCCCCCGATAGCACATTGACCGTCAAACCAGCTAAAAACCCCGCCCAGGACTTCTTACGAAAGAGTTTTTTCTTGCCGAATCGAATCCCGACAATCGAGGCGAACATATCGCCAAAAATAACAAAGAAAAACGACAAAAATGCGATAGGATAGTCAAATACGGAAAAAGCGATAATACATGCAGCAACAAGCCAAATAGTGCTCGTAACACGATCTTTTTCGTGATGTCTCAAGAGATGCATGATACTCCCCGGTAACTCCAATGCGTATTCCAGTCGAACATGTTCAACTTCAAGGAGAGTGAGAAGTAATGCCGTGAGTGTAAGAAGCGCAGCACGTTGACCAAAGTTAAACAGCACAAAAGAATAGCCTAACACAATAACAAGTCCCGAAAGATGAAAGAGTTTTCGAAGAATTTCGCGCCTAAACTTAGGAGAATTTCCCACAATAAAAAGGGTTAAAAAGCTCGCTCGAAAACAACCCAAAAACACTCCAAGAAGACGAGAACAGAAATATTATTTCCAGATCTGAAACCACTTTTTCTTTGGAGCTTGGAGTAAGCGAACTTGATTTTCGAGAACGAGAATTCGATCTTTAAATTCAGTAAGAACTTGAGTGACTTGCTCTCGTTCACCACTGTATTTATTGACAACCTCGGTGATTTTCTCATCAAGTTTCTGAATAGATGAGTTGGCTTTTTCAGCTGCAGCAAGAGCATTTTTGATCTCGTTTGCATGTTCAAGTGTGTCGAGCTCAGTTGTTTCATTGATATCGAGATGTACCGTACTGGTTGTATCTGGAATCTCTCGTTCGATTGGAATTTCACGAAGTGTTTCTTGTTCCTTGATGGCGTAGCAGCTAATGAGTGTGTCTTTTACAATCAAGTAATTGAATCCCTGCGGAGTCTTCTGTTTCTTAACTTTAATCTTTTTTGCCTTGATAGCGCGGCGAATAGTTTGAATTGATTTTCCGCTTATTGCTGCGGCATCCGTTATAGAGATAAGTACTTCAGACATAGAATAATGTGATAGGGATATGAGTGAATGTGATACGCGTATGAATACGTATGTATCCAGAAATTAATTCTATGGATAGTCGAATGATTACGCAAGAAAAACAATAAAAATCAAAAATCAGAGTATAAAAAATATTTGGGTCAACAGTCGACACATGATAATGAATGAACGAATGAATGTTTTTTGTTCTTGATTTTGTTTGGGAAATATATAGAATCCGCGGGAATAATTATCAAAAACATGACAAGTAAATTATCTGAAGCACATGCGACAATAGGCCAAATAAAAATTCCGAGAAATTGGTATCGTTGCGTTATCAGAATACCAGAAGTATCCTCAGATATGAGGATATTAATGCAAGCATCTGGTCATATGGTTATACACAAAGTAGAAGAGGGGGTGACGGTAATAGAGCTGATAAGAATCAGGATGGGCGACGATGGTAGTTACTTTTATGCGCTTATGCGAAACATATCCAAGCATCCAGAAGCGCGGATTGAGTTTATAGAGAAGGAATCCTCAGAAAGAGGGTTCGACGAGAGAGGTGATAGTATCGGAAAAATACCATTCGCAAGTATCGCACATCAAACAAAACGCTTTTTGGGAAAGATTCTGGGTGGAGCGGAGTAGACCCCGGATGAAATAACTTGGTACCGCGTACGAGAATCGAACTCGTATTACTACCTTGAGAAGGTGGCGTCCTAACCGTTAGACGAACGCGGCATACAAAGCACAAAATTGCTGTAGCTTTGTACCATAATTTTTAGAGCAATACAAGGCACAAACGTCACCTCTAGACACAAGACACGGGCTGCCTCATAATACCTTGGCTATGGCAAAAGACTTTTACAAAATTCTCGGCGTCTCAAAATCAGCAGATGAAAGCGAATTAAAGCGCGCCTACAGAAAGCTCGCACTCGAACATCATCCTGACAAAAACAAAGGCAACAAAGAAGCCGAGGCAAAATTCAAAGAAATTAATGAGGCGTATCAGACGCTCTCCGACAAGCAGAAGCGCGCATACTACGATCAATTTGGTACGGCACCAGGGGCGAATGGCGCAGGACCTGGAGCAGGTGGATTTGGTAGCGGTTTTGGTGGATTTGGAAACGGTGGATTTGAAGTGAATTTCAACGGTGGAAACGGCGCTGGATTTGGCGACTTCGGCGATATTTTTGAAACATTTTTCGGCGGCGCAAACAGCGGATCAACGTCATCACGAAGAAAACGAGCAGGCCCATACCGTGGAAATGATATAGAGACAACCCTCAAATTGCGATTTGATGAAGCGGTATTTGGTACAGAAAAAGATCTTGTGATTAATAAACTTGAAAAATGTGAACGATGCAGTGGTGCTGGCGCAGAACCGGAAAGTAAAATTATTACTTGTAAAACATGTAATGGGTCAGGCGAAATTCGTGGCATGCGGCAGACTATTTTTGGACAAGTTGCTACACAGAGACCATGTGATACGTGCGAAGGTCGCGGAAAAATTCCAGAAAAAACATGTACAAAATGTCAGGGAACGGGACGACATAAAAAAACAGATACGATCAAGGTAAAGATTCCACCAGGCGTCGATACGGGCTCTACACTCAAGGTTACAGGAAGAGGGGAGGCAGGCCCTCTTGGTGGCGAGTCGGGTGATTTGTATGTCAATCTCATGGTTGAAAAAAGTAAAGAATTTCTCCGTGATGGATATGATATTTACACCGAAAAAGAAATTTCTGTTCCAGAGGCCGTGCTCGGCGCAGAAATTCTAGTAAATACTTTGTATGGAAATATTACGCTCAAGATTCCCGCAGGAACACAATCAGGAAAGGTCTTCAGGCTCAAGGAATACGGCGTTCAAAAGTTACAGAAAAATGATCGCGGTGATCATATGGTCAAGGTGACAGTCGTGATTCCGTCAAAACTTTCTCGCAAGGAAAAAGAATTGTACGAGCAACTCAGACAAGAGTAATATAATACCACTCACGTCCTCATATCTCACCCACTCGCTCCATGGATTTACGACTTACTTGGGACCTCTTCATACTCGTCTTTTTTGCGATCATCATCGCATATAGTTTTATTCTTGGAAAAGACGCAACGCTCAAGATCATTCTCGGAACATATGCATCATCACTTGCGGCAGATGCTGCAGGAAATATTTTCGGTGCTCGATTCGGCGCATCAACAGAGTTGCTCAAGGCCACATCAAACATTGGTCTTGTTGGTGAAAAAGATACGGCGATTTTTATTAAGATAGCAATCTTTGTGACGTTTCTCATTATTCTGACGATCAAAGGGAGTTTTTCAGTAGAGGCGCATGGAGGAAAGACGAGCGGAATGAGAGTGTTTTTCACGGGAATCTATGGTTTCTTAAGTGCCGCGCTCATCGTGAGTACGATTCTCATGTATGTCTCGGGCATTTCGTTTATCACAGGAAGTCTTCAGCCGGGACTGGCGTCAATCATGGTGTTTAGCGGCCAGTCGCCATTTGTTCAAAAAATGCTGGATTATTACAACGTTTGGTTCTTGCTTCCAGTTCTCGCCATGATCATCGGAAGTTTCCTCAATGAAGATGAGGGATAAATTCCGCTTGCATGCTGCCCCAAGGTTACCTAAAATACGGGGGCTTCAAGCGCGCATGCGCACCAGGCACTTTGAAATCACGTGGGTCATTAGCTCAGTCGGTAGAGCGGCTCCCTTTTAAGGAGAAGGTCGCTGGTTCGATCCCAGCATGACCCACCATAGAAATTTCACTGCACTGCATCGCACACGCGACACATACACGATACTCGAAGACCTCACTTCAGGTTCTTTAATAATGCGGCGTAGTCAGGTTCAGGTGAGGCGACGTTCAAGCGAAACGATTCTCGTTTCGTGATTCCCAATCGCTTTGGCGTTTTTCTCAAAAAGCTCAAAGAATCTGTCATCCAGTTCATCAAAACGACGAGTAACTTTATCGAAATAATGAAGAATGATGCCTGTAAGATGTTCTGACATATTTTTGAGATCATCCTTCGTAGCAAACCCAGAGAGCCTCTGATCTAAGTCATCCTTCGTAGCAAACCCAGAGAGTTTTTGATTCAGATCATCCTTTGTAGGATAATTCTTAAGTACCTCCTGCATCGCAGGTGTAAACCATTTTGGCGCGACAGTATCAGTAGTATCATCAACATGCGCTGTCACACTCGCAGGAACTAAATGTTTCTTCGAGACTTTTTTCATAAAACTTTTGAAAAAGGAATGTAAATGTATCACCATGAAAAATTTTTCCAAGAATATTTCCAAAACTATCCTTGTCACTTCTCAGGGATATGATAATTCTACATTTTCAACCTTACTGATTTCTAAACTTTTCCTAACATTGTATTAAAAAAACTCTGACAAAAATGACAGACGGAGAAGAGTATGTATTCTAAAAGTCCTTTTAACATAATATATTCCACCGGTATTCCACTTGGAATACATTATGCCAATCGAGGTTTTGAGAGGTAGCGCCCCGCACGCGCTCAATTCAACACGCACAACACGCAACACCTCACTTACTCCACGCTCACCACGCCACTCACAGGATCCCGTATCACGCGATATCCGGTCTCGTAGTCAGCGCAGCTCGTATAATGCGCCACACCACCC
>JBBIGU010000025.1:0-17277 GCA_037447365.1 Candidatus Peregrinibacteria bacterium
TCTGGCCAGATAGCTTCCCATATTCAGGAAACTTCGTAATATCGAAATAGACACCATCGTTGGCCATATAGGTGCAGCCTTTTTTCTCGAGCTCACCGATCAAAGAAATCATCGCATCGGTATATTCAGTCGCCATCGGATGGACATCGGCCGGAAGGACTCGCAACTCACCAAAGTCTTCCTTATACAAAGGAATAATATCAGCAGCTAATTGCGCAACAGTAATACCTTTTTCAGCAGCACGCGTAATCATCTTATCATCGATATCCGTGTAGTTACTCACGAACTTCACATCAAATCCTTTATATATAAAAAATCTTCGAATTACATCAAAAGCAACAGCGCTTCGTCCATGACCCAGGTGTCCACGATCATAAACCGTCGGACCGCACACATACATTGCAACCTTATGAGGTTCATGGGGAACGAACTCTTCTTTCGTTCGAGTCAGCGTATTGAAAATTTTGATTGAATTCATAGAAGAGACAAAAATAACGATATCATATTACACGATAAATGATGCCGCAAAAGAGTCGACAAGATACATCAATATCTGCAACAAGAAAAAGGCATAAATAGGGGAAATATCAATCATCCCAAAGCGATGAGGAAGAATCTTTACTGCACGAAAAATTGGCTCAGTAACATCATAGAGAAATCCAAAGAAACGATTATGTTCATGATGAAACTGAGGAAGCCACGAAAAAATCACTCGTGCAAAGACGGCGAAGTTTAAGATTCGCAGAACGATGCTCAGAAAAAACAAAATAAGTGAAATCGCAGCCATACCCACGAATTCTATCCAAAAATCCTGAAGTTTGGAAGCCAAATCTGCTCAAATCTATTGACGTCGCGCCCCGGAACCTTGTCGAAGCTTACGAGTTCCTCGACGAATACCTCGATAAGCCGCAAAACTGAGAGGGAAAAGCCAAAGAACTTCCGGGCCAGTTTCTCCACGAACAGCATCGGAACCAATGAGTGTATCGGCAGCAGGCAACCCTCCCTTGATAGCGGCAGGATCCTGAGGAGTACCAACGGCCAACGTGCCACCAGCGCCGAAGTTTCCAGACTGATCGACAGCAACGATACCAAAGTAATAGGTAACTCCATTTTGAAGATTTGGGATATACCACGTTTTTACGTTACCAACCGTCTCAGCAGAACTTGAGAGATCGGTAGGAGATATGCCGTAGAAAATTTTATAGTTTTTCACAGATGCGACGGGATTTTCAGCATCAGTCCAGCTAAGAGTAATCTTGTAAGCACCTGGCTCAGTTTTGACATTAGATACCGCCTTGAGCGACTCTGCAGCATCAGGAGAAACCACAAGTTTTTGCTCATAAACAACACTACTTTGATTATTAAGAGCATCAGTGATCAAAAAGTGAAGATCATATGATCCCGCAGTAGTAGGTGAGGCAAAAGATCCCATATACAACCCTGGTTGATTCTGATCTTCGGTAAGAGTTGCCTGAGAGCCATTGATGTCCAAAATAAGACTCTTCATGTGAGGATCAGACGTAACTAAGACCTGAACAGGAACATTTGGCGTAAGAGAGAATCCAGGAACAAGCTCAACCTTTTGAAGTGCAGGTGGTTTAGTATTAATAGTGATGGAAACCTTGCTTGACGATCCAATAACGACACCCTTTTGATCAACCGAAATAGCAGCAAACTCATGAGGACCATCGCTAAGTGGCTGAGTTGTATATTCAAATTGACTCTTCAGGCTAGAAACAACGGTTCCAATCTCTTCGTTATTATCATAGATTTTTACATCCTTACCTGCAGGAGCAGTCCCACTAATAGTCTGAATGTTGCTACTATATGATCCTGGTGAAGGGGAGGTAATAGAAACAACAGAATTATTATTTCCAGTATCAGTAGTACCACCCTTAACAACAACAGTAGTTATACCAAGAAGTGTCTGCTTTTGAGTATCCTGAACTTGGAGTTGGTATGTTCCTTCCTGCTGAAATTGAAGAGAAAGAGGAAAGACATGCTTACCAAGATCACTTGGAGTAAAGGTGTAGTCTTGAGGAAAACTGACATAAACATTATTATTTCCCAATGCTGAGAAATGAACGGTGCCAAGGTAGCCAGATGCTACTTTTTGAGAAATATCATACGCTGTAACGGTAAAATCAATTGGCTGATTTGCCTTGATATTGGCAGGAATCTGCTCAAAAGAAAAACTATAAGCAGGACCAGCATTTGGAGTAGCATCAGCAATAAGTCCATCGCCACCAACTCCCAAAACACTCGCCTGAAGAAAAGAACCTTGAACAGGAGAAGGAGTAGAAGAAACTCCACCTCGAGTGTACTGAATAGCAAGTGTAGATCCAATTCGTGTTTGAGCCGTAAGATCAAAAGCGGTATATCGAGAGGTTCCAACTTCGCGAGAAGTAAGAGCATAGGTAATTTCACCCTGATCATTCGTTGAGTATTGTTGATCAACGTAAGGTTTAATCATGTCAGTAGAACGATCGGAAACAATTTGAACAAAATGCTGAGGAATAGGATTTCCAAGGGAATCCATCACTCGAATCTTTGCAAGAGCAAAATCATATGCCCCAACAGATACGTTCGTTTTTGAAATTTGAAACTGGGAAGTCTGAGCAGATGTCTGATCTGGGTAAACAGTAAACATACCTATCTTTGTAGCAAGTTTACCTGAAGTCTCTACCGCCTGAACCCGATAGATACCAGCAATTCGCAAATATGTCTCATCAACATGATAGGAAGCCGACCCATTTCCATCAGTATATCCATTGAAGGTGTTTTGCTGACCAGAAGGATTGCTGAGAATATAGAGAAGTGGTTGATATGAATCCATACCTGTGACAGTAAGGGTCGTTCCATATCCAGCTACAGCATTAATGCCGCTGATTCGAGGATTCGAAGAGGCGAATCCAGAAAGTTGCGCGAAAATAAGACTCGTAACTACTGCAATCGATAGATAGAGAGAAACTTTTACTTTGGTATTCATATTTTTATTTTTCATGGATGTTTATTTGGGTCTTTTTTTTATTTCTCCTTATTATACATCAAAAGAGCAGCTTTAACCATTGAGTACAAAGTTACAAAAACAGAAGATATGGTATAATTAAAGCTGATAAGAAACGTTGGGAAAAGAATCTACGGCAAAATCAGCATCCCGTCTCCGAAACTAAAAAAACGATATTCATCTTTAACAGCATGCTCATAGGCTTTCAGGATAAATTCCCGCCCAGCCAAAGCAGATACCAACATAAGAAGCGTACTTTTTGGAAGGTGAAAATTGGTAATGAGCGCATCGATACATTTCCATTGATATCCAGGATAACAAAAGAGCTTTGTCGATCCAGTTTCTGCAATGAGCGTACCACTACGAGCACAGTGTTCAAGAACGCGAGTTGCCGTCGTACCAACAGAAATAATTCGCTTGCCCTGCCTCTTCGCTTCAACTAAACGCTCAGCAACATCTTCAGGAAGAGAAAAGAACTCTTCATGCATCGAGTGCTCAAGAATATTTTCCGTCATCACGGGAAGGAACGTTCCAGGTCCAACATGCAAGGTAATAAATTCCATTTGAACACCTTTTATTTGCAACTTTTCTAAAAGAGACTCGGTAAAGTGAAATCCAGCCGTTGGCGCAGCAACACTTCCCGGATCAGTTGCATAAACATTCTGATACTTATCTACACCATCTTTTGATTCGATATATGGAGGAAGGGGAATGCTTCCATATACAGAAAGAATCTCGATGCGATCACGTTCTAACACATCAGTAACGCGAACGATTCTGTGTCCATGCTCAGATTCAGGTAAAACTTCTTCGACATCGAGCGACACGTGTTCATCAATGACAATATGAGAACCTTTTTGAAATAATCTTCCAGGACGAACCATGACTTCCCATAGATTTTTTTCAATCTCGCGAACATAAAAAACCTCACATTCTTTTTCCTGAAAAGTAAAAAGAATTCTCGCAGGAATAACCTTTGATTTATTAAAAACAAGAACGTCATTACTCGTAAGAAAATCTGGAAGATCGTAAAAATGCTTATCTTCAATAGAAAGATCAGATCGACGAAGCACCATCATTCGCGAAGCGTCGCGAGGTTCAACAGGAACCTGGGCGATACGCTCCTTCGGCAAAACATAGTCAAAGTCAGAGAGTTTCATGGCCCTAAAGAGTACTGAAAATAAAGGAAAAATCAAGCCTCAGTCCATGTAGTCGCGAGGGAAAGCTTTGACTGCTCAACCTTCTGATCCCCAACATGCTTAATCATCATCAAGGTCATATCATCATCTTGACCATGACCATTCATAAATGTTCCAACATCTGAAGCTACTTTTTGAATAGTAAGCTCTGGGGAATATTGAGAAGCATACTTTGCAATTGCACTTTTAAGACGATCAACACCAAAGAGTTGACCAGACATATCTCGGCATTCAACAATACCATCTGTATAAAGAATAACCATATCGCCCTCTTCAAACGGAAGAACGGTTTCTTTAATAATTTTTGAATTATCCTCAACCATTCCAAGAGCGATACCCCCAGAAGGAATAGCCTCACACAAACCAGACTTTGCCTTATAAATAAGAATGTATTCATGACCGGCACCAACAAAACTCATTTGTTTTGTCATATAATCCCACTTAAGCATAAGCATGGACATAAACAACGTTTTTTGAATACGCTTTTTTAAGTGACGATTTACGTTAACCATAAGCTCGAGAAGATTCTGTGAAGTTTCTGCATAGGCATACACAAGAGTATTAACAATCGTCATGACGATACCAGCCGGAACGCCATGACCTGTCGCATCACCGATATACATATATGTCGCATTTTTAACGGTAAGAAAGTCAAAACTATCACCGCCGACCTCAGCAGCAGGACGAGTTTTAGCAGAAATAATCAGTCCTGGAACCTGTGGTGCTGCAACTGGAAGAATATCTCGCTGAATCTTGCTAGCGATATCAAGCTCATTCGCCATACGCTCACCCTCCGCGAGTTTACCAGTAAATTTATGAAGATTTCGAGTAATCTCATTAAAGAAGTGTGCTATAACACCAACTTCATCAATACGATCTGTAAAAAACTTTTTATACTCATGTCCAGTAATAAGGGCTTCCATCTGAACAATAATAGCTTTTAGGGGTCGACTGACCTGAATCCAAAAAAACAACATAAGAAGAACAAAAAGCCCCACCAATCCATAAAGCACCCAGGCTGTATCAATAACCGAATATCCATATATATTTTTTGCTATCAAAAGACCAGAGACAAGAAGGACTCCGAGAACAAATAAGGTCCCAAATACTTTTGCAGCAAAACTTCGTCGAAAGAAATTCATATATTAGTTAGTATAACAAGCTTCGATAGAAGCAGGGTGTTTAATAATATTCCAAAGACCAAGAGTCTCGAAAACGTCTTGAACATGAGCTTTTGCGCCAACAATACAGAATATACCACCGATATTCACAACATGCGTATAAACGCCAATGAGATAACCAATACCTTCGCTATTGATAAAATTCAATTCAGCAATATCAAAAATAAGGTACTTACCAGTAAAACCACTAAGAGCAACCTCAAGTTTATCTCGAATACTTGTTAATCCAATTTTATCAAATTCACCCGAAAGATGAATAACAAGGGAAGAGTGAACTGTATCATATGGATCAACGACGAGATTAAGTTGTGATTCAAACATAGAGAGAAGGAGTTAAGGGTAAGTATCCAAAATGAGAGATATCAGGTCGATAAGAATCATCTTTTTCACGAAGAATATAGTCGATTTCCATAATCTCCTCAGTAACATTTAAAAGTGTATATGCGTCACGCAAATAGTGCAACTCAGGAAGAGAAAGGTCTTTGAGATTTTTTCCAGAAAATGCTTTCAAAAATATATGAAGCCTTGAAAGAGACTCGTGCTGAATAGATCCATCAAGTCTTCGCTGAATAAGAGCAGGAAGATGATAAACTAAACGTCGTGCCTGATGGGCATATTTTAAATCATCATGAAAAATCATATCAAAAAATGAAGATACCCCAATAGAGGATGAGAGTTTTATCAAGCCATAAGAAAGAAGCATTTTTTCCCGCGGATCATCAGTCTTTGAAAGACGATGCTCCATATAACCTTGAAAATGTTTATGAGCAATGTCAGCAAAGGCAAAAGCAAGAGCACGAGCCACATCTTTGGAAGGATTCAACGTTTTTTTCTTCAAAAAATCAAGAACGCGAGATGCATATTTTTCATGTCGATAAAGAGCAATAGCGGCAGACGACCAAACTCGAGGATCGGAAGAATCTAAAAACTGCTCAAAATAAAGGACAAATGAAGGATCTCCAAAGGCATCACATGCCTGGATAACCTCAGCAAGAGAATCCGCACTTTCAGTCTGGAGAAGGTCGAGCAAGAACTCCATAATCTCTTTGTCCTTAAAAGTAGCCAAGAAAAGAATTGTCTTGTATCGAAGATCATTATCACTATCCTCAAGATAAAGATCTTTGAGTGCCTTGAGGGTCATCTCTCGAGAAAGTGGTTGAGTATCAAAAAATCCCTTCTTGGACATATTAATAAGCGCCTCAAGAGACGAATATCGAACAGCCGGATTAGTATCCTTTAGGCCAGTTAAAACATCCTGAATGTACTCCTTTTCTTTCGAGAAAATCTCCATAAGCTTCATCTTAAGAAGTGGAGACTGATGTGGTGCATCATAGAGGCTCTGTAAAAATCCATAAATGTGCTGATGTCCTTTTTGCGCAAGAACATCAAGCAAACTCAATTTTAATTCGACACTTGTATGAGGGTCTTTAATTTGAGCAATAACCTGCTGAGTATAACACTTTTGAAGACCGAACGTAGCTAACGCAAAAACAATTAAAACAACAAATACGCCGAAAAGAACAAATGTAATATAGTACGACGAGGAGATAAGATAATAGGAAAATAAAAGGAAAAAAGTACCAAAGAGTGAGCCAATTGGACGAACAATACCATCAAGCAAAATACGAATAAATTGACTCTTTGTTTCTTCAAAAACATAGTACGAAGACTGATAAGCATTACGGAAAATAACACCCGTAACTTCAGAATTAAGTCGAGAAACGACCGCTGAAAAGTAGCCGAAGTTCACAATCATACCGGCCAAGCTCAAAAGAGACACAAGTGGATGAAGAACCATGCTTCCCATAATTCCGAGACTAGATATTAAGCGTCCAGCGAGAAGAAAGTGGGACACTAAAGCAGCGAGGGCGCAGAAGATTTGAAGAAGACCAAACTCGTGAATAAGGAGGTTTTCCACAGCGCCGGATGCAGCAGGAACCAGTTCTGTTTGATGAATAACTTGTGAAGAAATTGAGGAGGTAAAAAGGAATTCAAGAACCACTGCAAAAAACCATTGAGAAAGAATAATAATAACAAGAAGCCGAATATAAGGCTGCTTTTTCGCTTTAATAAAAATTTCAGAACGATGCTCTTCTTTTGAATGTCCCAAAAGCTGTTTTCGATAAAGACAAAGACCAGGAAGTGAGCGAATAAAAGAGTGATACTGTAAAAAGAGGGGAATAAGTAAGGACAAAATACCGGTAACAATCCAAATAACACGAGATGGCGTAAGGCTCTGCGCTTGAAGAAAAAGAAGCAAACCGGCAAGTAATGTAGCTATCGTGTCAGCAGACTCAACGACCGGAAAAGTTCTATTACTTTCGACAGGAGTAAAAAGTCGTTCAGTAAATGTCTCAATATTAATCGAAAGCTGAACGAGAATACCTGACTCAACAAAAAGCAGAACACCAACTTTTGTAATATCGGAAACAGGAAGAAATTGAACGCCAAAAAGTACACCAACACCAATAACAATAGCAGTCAAAAATACGTACTCAAGATGATAACGCTGAAACAAAAAATATGAAATCGTACTGCCACAGAAAACAAGAAAAGCGTGAAGAAGAAAAAGATAAGGAAGGGTATATCCACCATGATAGGTCGAAGAAACCTGAACAACAATCAATGTCCAGCTTAAAACAAAAACAAAACGATAAAGAAACCGAATAATCCAAATAACAGACGTTCGTCCAAGCTCATGTGGATAAATACGAATAAGCCGATAAAGAAGAGATGATTCGTTCTTCTGTCCTAATGATGAAACTGATGATGCAGAAGCCATTTGGATCTTTATATTTATTATATGTAATTATACCACAAAAACATGTTTTAAACAATAATATTACTCAAGGCAGAATAAAGCTGGAGTATAATACAACCAATTATGTACAAAAAAATCCTCTCATCAGGAGCATTACTCCTAGCAATTTCCTCTCTATTAAGCCGAATTCTTGGACTTATTCGAGATAAAATTTTTGCCCATCAGTTCGGCGCTCTACAGGCAAGCAGCATTTTTGACCTCGACGTATATTACGCCGCCTTTCGTCTTCCAGACTTTATGTTTCAGCTTCTTATCATGGGAACCGTAGCTTCAGCATTCGTTCCTATTTTTTCAGGATACTTCCACACGGAAAAAAAAGAGCAAGCATGGGAATTTCTCGACACCTGCATAACCTGCCTCACGATTCTCCTCCTGGGACTTGGTGGAATTATTTTTATTTTTGCTCCTTGGATCATTCCACTTCTCGTACCTGGATTTTCATCAGAAAAAACAGCACTCACGGTTCATTTGACCCGTATCATGTTAGTCAGTCCGATTATTTTTTGCATAAGTAGCCTATATCAAAGCGTTGAAAACGCCGCAAAAAAATATTTTTATTTTGCTCTCGCTCCAATTCTTTATAATCTTGCAATCATTCTCGCAACAGTATTTTTTGCACCAACATATGGTGTTATTGCAATCGCCTACGGAGTCGTCATCGGAGCTATCTGTCACGCAGCAATTCAGTGGCCAGCTGTGAAAAAACTGGGATATACATTTCAACCTCGATTCAATTGGAAAAGCAAAGACTTCCGGCAGTTTATAAAACTCGCTATGCCAAGAATTTTTGGAATTGGAGTCACACAATTTAACGTATTAGTAGATACCATCATTGCATCAACACTTGTCACCGGATCGATTACCGCATTCAACTACGCTATAAATTTAGAGAGTCTTCCACTCGGCCTTATTGGAGTTTCAATATCAATTGTCGCATTTGGTATTTTTTCTGAACAAATAGCCAAAAATGACCATGAAGGAATGCTAAAAACACTGCGTCAAAAACTCGAAAATATTTCAGTATATATCATTCCCGCAACGGCAGGTATGATTCTTCTCAAGGAAGAAATTATCAATGTTGTTCTCAAGGGTGGAAAATTCACATCAGACGACGTACATCTCACAGCATCCCTTCTTGGAATTCTTTCACTAGCACTGCTAGCGCAAAACATTATTCCACTTTGCTCACGATTTTTTTATGCAAAAAGAGATACCTATACACCAGTTATTATTGGTCTTATTGGATTTGGAACGAACATCATAGGAAGTCTCTACTTTGCTAAATTTCTCCACTGGGGAGTTCTCGGTATCGCAACTGGAATGGTACTCTCTAGTACGCTACAGGCACTTCTTCTTCTCCGCGCCATCAAGCAAAAAGAACACGGAACAATTCTTACAATCGAAGAGGTAAAAAAATATAAACAGATTATCGTAGCAACTATTGTAATGAGCCTAGGGGTCTGGGTTCTTCAGCAAATAACAAATCTTATACCGTTCACCGGCACATTTATTTCTCTAATTATCCTCCTTGTTTTAGGGGTCACTGGAGTTTGGCTTTATTTTTACAGCCTCAAAAGACTTAATTTTCCAGATTACAGGAAATATATCAGTACCAAGATAAATACCCTTTAAGGAAAATATCTGGTCCGAGTCGTGAAACGGAGAGATTCTTGATGATCTTCATTTTTGAGTAATCAACATGATCAACGCCTGCAAAAGAAGTAGGGGAGTTAGATCCACCAAGTAACTTCGGGGCAATAAGCTGAATATATTGATCAACAAAATCACCTTGAACAAACGAAGTCATAATATGATGTCCTGCCTCAATCATTAATATGTAAATACCTCTCGCAAAAAGCATCTGAAGAACAACGGAAAGATTTGTCAGCGAATCGAGGACGATAACTTCAATACCGCGTTTTTTGAGCTCTCGAATTTTTGAAGATGGAGCCTTTTTCGTCGTAAAAACAATAACACGATCGTCTCGAAAAAAATGAGAATCCACTGCCACATTCAAATCGCTATCAAGTAAAATGCGAATTGGATCCTTTCCCTTTGTATATCGAACCCCCATATGGGGATTATCCATCGCGAGTGTACCGCCACCGGTCAAAATTCCATCGACCTGAGATCTCAGGGTGTGAACAAATTTCAAAGAATTCTGAGAAGTTATGCCCCTCGAAAAACCTGAAGCTGTAGCCACTTTTCCATCCATTGTTGTCGCAACTTTCAAGATAACATATGGCAAGGATTTCTCCACATTTTTCAAATAAAACTGCAAAGCCTCTCTCGAACTATCAGCGAGAAGTCCGCGCTGAAACCGTATTCCAGCACGCTTCAAAATCTTCTCTCCTTCATGCCGAGGATCATGAGGATCACTCATCGCAGAAAAAACCTTTCGAATACCATATTTTTTTACAACTTCAGTACAAGGTCCTGTTCTTCCAGTATGACGACAAGGATCTAAGGTAACATACAGATCAGCGCCGCGCGCCTTACTACCTGCCATCCTCAAAGCATTCACCTCCGCGTGCGCTCCACCTAACTTTTGGTGATAACCCTCTCCAACAATCTTCCCATTTTTCACAACAACCGCTCCAACGAGAGGATTTGGCTGAGTTTTACCAAAACCTTTCCATGCGAGCTCGATCGCACGCTGCATGAAAGTCTGCTGCTGAAAAGTAAATTTCATATTAAACTTCTTTCAAGGTATGGCCGAGCTTATGTTTTTTCGTTTCAAGATAATGCCGATTTCTATCATTCGGAGTGATTTCAAGAGGTACGACATCGGCAACGTGAATACCTCTTTCTTCAAGTCCAGAAAACTTTCGAGGATTATTCGTAAGAAGTCGAATATCGTGAACACCGAGATCACAGAGCATCTGAGCACCAATACTATAATCACGTAAATCATCAGCAAATCCAAGGGCATGATTCGCTTCAACGGTATCATATCCCTGATCCTGGAGAACATAGGCCTTGATCTTGTTGATAAGACCAATACCGCGCCCCTCATGTCTCAAATAAATGATAATTCCTGCCTCTTCCTTTGAAATCAAGTCCATAGCCATATGGAGCTGCGGTCCACAATCACAACGAAGGGACTTAAAAACATCTCCAGTCATGCACTCTGAGTGAAGACGAACGAGAACATTTTTTTTACCATTCACGTCTCCGCGAACCATCGCAACATGTTCACGACCTTCAATAAAGTCTCGATATACATACATTCGAAACTCGCCATGTTCAGTCGGCAAGACCGCATCAACTTTTCGCTCAATTAAATTTTCATTGTTTCGTCGGTACTCAATCAAGTCCCGAATCGTAATAATTCTAAGATCATGTTTTTTGGAAAACTTGATAAGATCAGGAACTCGGGCCATCGTTCCATCATCATTAATAATCTCACAAATAACACCAGCAGGAGTTAAGCCTGCGAGTTTTGAGAGATCACATGCCGCCTCTGTATGACCAGGTCGTTTCAAAACGCCACCATCCTGAGCAATCAAAGGAAAGACATGTCCAGGTCGAACAAAATCACTTGGCGAGGCATTTTGAGCCAAAAGCTTCTTAATAGTAGCAGCCCTATCTTCAGAAGAAATTCCCGTAGTAACACCATCTCTCGCATCAACCGTAACGGTGAAGTTACAGCCACGAACTTCCTCTGGATTTGGAACCATTGGGGCAAGTGCCAATCGCAATGCAATTTCTTGAGAAATAGGGGTACAAACAAGTCCACTAGCCTGTTTTGCCATAAATGAAATAGCCTCAGGTGTGACATGTTCAGCAGCCATGATGAGATCACCTTCATTCTCACGATCTTCATCATCAACGACAATAACCATGCGTCCAGCGCGAATATCAGAGATCGCCTCGGGTATAGTGTTAAAGGTGTTCATGAAGAAAGATTAGATCGAGAACCGAACGAATCGAGCAATCTGAATATTTTCACCCATCTTAAGACCAAGATCGGTCAAAAGTTGACCAACAGTTGTCTCTGGATTTTTAACAAATGGCTGTGTAAGAAGGGCAGCTTCTTCGCGGAATTTCTTCTCCTTTCCAAGCATGATCTTTTCCCACATGCCTTCTGGCTTACCCTCTTGCTGAAGTTGTGATTTCCAGATTTCTTGTTCTTTTTCGATGAGTTCATGTTGAACCTCTTCAGGTTTTACATACATAGGATTCATGGCAGCTATATGCATAGCAATATCTTTTCCAAACTCCATAAATTCCTCATTTCGAGCAACGAAGTCAGTTTCACAACCAAGGTGAACCATAACACCGAGACGATTATTGCTATGAACATAAGTAACAACAACACCCTGGGAAGCAGACCGCTCACTTCGTTCAATAGCTTTTGCTTCACCACGTTTACGGAGAAGTTCAACAGCCTTATTAATATCACCATTAGCCTCTTCAAGAACTTTTTTACAAGTCATTGTAGATACACCAGTGAGTTCACGAAGCTCCTTAATAGATTCAAGAGTAACTGCCATAATAAAGAAAAGTTAAAGAATGATTATTGTCGAGGAAAATCTCGATCAGTTAAATGTGTATAAATTGCAGCGACTGGCATAATTGAGGCGAGTGAACGAAGCCACGGAAAGGGAGTTTCGCGACCATTCCAGGCCGACAATGCTGCACGAACAGAGAGAACAATAAGAGCGAGCCAAACAAGAAGACCGAACCAAACAGAAAGCGCAAGAAGGAAGAAGGAAAGAAACCAAACCAAGAAGAGAGCAAATCCCTGGCGAACATGAAAGATCGCAAAGGAGAGGTGTGGAAACTTTAGAAGAGACACAAGCGCTGCTACAACCGATGCGAATGGTAGGTAACAGAGAGCTGCAGCAAATCTGACTTTTCGTTCAGGCAACAACATCTTGTAGTGAAGTTAGGCAAAAATTATAAACCTTTTTTGGTCGATTTTCGGCCTGCAAGAACAGCATCAGCGACTTTTGATGTGAAGAACTGGAGTGATCGAAGTGCATCGTCATTACCAGGAACAACATACTGAACACCATCTGGATCTCCGTTTGAGTCAACAACAGCAACAACCGGGATCTTCATTCGGTTAGCCTCGAGAATAGCAAGTCGATCTCGGACAACATCAACAACAAAAACAACATCTGGGATGCGAGTCATATTGCTAACACCACCAAGTGATGAGTCGAGTTTAGTAATAAGCTTTTTAAGCTTTGAAGCCTCTTTTTTTGTGTACTTCTCAAAGTCGTTGAGTTTTTGCTCAAACTTCAACTCCTGAAGATATCGGATTCGTCGTGAAAGAGTTCCATAATTTGTAAGAAGACCTGGAATCCATTTGCTTGTAACATATGGCATTTCGCATCGTTTACCTTCTTCTGAAACGATTTTGATCGCCTGTGGTTTGGTACCAACAAACAAAATAGTCTTACCTTCCTCTGCAAGCTTTTTGATAGCATTGAGAGCCTCTTCAAACTTTTGAGCAGCTTTCTGGAGGTCAAAAATATGAATACCTCCACGTTCACCATAGAGATAATTTTTCATTTTTGGATTCCACTTATGAGTTTTGTGGCCAAAATGAGCTGCGGCATCAAAGAGTTCTTGAGCCGAAATAGAAAAGCCCGTTGGGGCTGATGAAGATGACATATTCCTTGGGGTTAAAGCTGAAAGTCCGTATATCTCCCCTCAAGGCTCCTTGCGGAGAGGAAGAGGGAATGGGATCATTCAACAGGTATATAAATTGCTTCAGCTTTGCCAAAGCGAAGAGACTATACGAGAAAAAACTTCGAAATGCAAGAGAAGAGAGGCAAAAACAAGAAAAATCCGACACAACCTTGCTCGCAAAGCCGAATTATGGTAGAATAGAAAGAAGTAAAAAACCCTCTCTCAATGGAAACCAACCGAAATACAAAGCCAACCAGAATTTCAATTCTTCTTCCAACGAACGCCTACTTCATGTCAGGTATTCGAGACTTCACCATGTCGTTCATTAAAAATGCGACACAGTTTAATGAACAATGGGCATATCGTTTCCAATCGATTGTTGATGAACTTTGTAATAATGCTATTGAATACGGTTCAAATCCTGGCGAAGACATCAAGCTCACGCTGACATATAAGCCTGAAGATTGTCTCGAAATTATCGTGGAAGACACAGGAACCGCAAAAGTAAAACGAACAGCCGCTGAAGTACAAAAAATTGTCGATGAAAAAAGAAAACCAGGATATATTCATACTGGTATTCGAGGACGCGGACTCTCAAATATCGTCTCCAATTGGTCTGATGAAGTTACATTCAAGGATATTCCAAACGGAGGTCTCATGGTTATAGCACGAAAAAAGCTGACACAAGAGCCACAATCAACAACAACATCAACAACCATGAGTGATCCTACACATCTCGTCCTTCCTTCATAAACTCTTTCTATATTATTCACTTCACACAACTCTAACCCCTCACTCTCATGACAGAAGCACACATCATCATCGAAGATATCGCTCAAGATGACGCAACAAAACATGTTAAACTTATCGCTGTTTCAGGACAGTTAGATGAAAGTAATATCGACGAAAAAGCGCAAGAAATTTACGCGCTTTTAACGCAAAATCCGCAAGGACTCTACATGATATTCGATTTTGAGAAACTCGAATACATGAATAGTAAGTCCATTGGCTATCTTACTGATTGGTTTGGAAAAGTCACAGAAGGTCAGGGAAAAATTGTGATCATCAAGGCAAAACCAAACATTATTGATATTCTTCAGGTTATTGGCCTCACACAGCTCATTCCAATGTTTGCCACACTTGAAGAAGCAAAGTTTGCTCTTATGAGCACCCCTACAACACAAACACAAGCGCCAGCAACAACGGAACCGGTAATATCAATGCCGGTTGCAACACCAACTCCTGTAGCAGAGGTTCCAGCAACAGCGGCAACAACAGCCGATGTAGCAGTCACGACACCAGCTCCAGCAGCCACTCCAGAAAAAACTCCAGGAACAGTTAGTTAAAACCAACACCAATGAATGCCATGAGCCCTCTTACATCCGCAGGCCTAGCATTCGGGATTGCACTGATTCCAACTTTTGGATGGCTATATTTTTTGTTTTCAGATAGCCAAAAACGAAAGAGCCTTATAGCTCTCATTTTTATAGGAGGCATTGCGACAGTTATTCCACTTCTTGTTATTCAAAAAATATTCGCAACATTTCCAGACCTCAATGTTATTCAGATTATTCCTGGAAAAATTCCAAATGTTGCCATTGCGCAATTGATCGTCATCATTTTTTTAGGAATGCTCGAAGAAATTTTCAAACAAACATTTCTTAGAGTTGTAGACAATAAATGGCTTCTAATTGAAACAGTAAACGATTCGATTAAACTTGCCATGATTGCAGCCCTTGGGTTTTCATTTGCTGAAAATATCTATCCATATTTTTTCACGCTTCTTCAATATGGAAGTTACAAAGAGCTCATGGGTGCATATTTTGTACGAAGCCTCTTCACAAGCGCAATGCACATGAGTGTTGCAGGAATTTTTGGTTATTATTATGGAATCAGTAAATTTGCTATCGACTTCCGAGAGCAGTCAAGATGGTCAGGTGAAAAAATGTATCTCACACGATGGATTAGCTGGATTTTTGGAACCCCACAAAGTGAATCATTCCGTGAACAAAAAATTCTTCGTGGTCTTTTCATTGCCATGGGTATACACGGAGCATTTAACTTCCTTGTCCAATTTCAGTTAGTAATGCCAGCACTTCTGCTTGTAATCGGAAGTTTTGGATATCTTATGTTCCTTATAAATAGAAAAGCCGGAAGTCTTATCATGATTAATAGCGACATATACAGTCACGAATCTGTCATTCCAAAAAAAGACGAAGACGTTATTACAGAACTTGTAGGTATGTGGATAAAAGAAAAGAAATATCAAGATGTCATTAATATTTGTGAACGCCTTCTTGAGCGAGACCCCGACAACAATGTGATTAAGCTTTTTAAGGTTCAGGCAGTGGATCTTCTCGAAGGAAATGATCCATATCAAAAGACACTTTCAACACTTCTTGAGAAAAAACCAATCATAGAGGATCAGAGTCAAATTACAAAATGGATCGAACTCCAGAAAAAACAGGGGAACGCAATTCCAACGAACTTTCAAGAGTCCGCAGCATACAAAAAATTTCTTGAAGAAGAGAATAAAAAGAAAGAAGCTGCTCCAACCTTCCAGCTTGATTTGAATAAGTAAGGAGCTTAAGATAGGGGAGATACTTCTCACTCTTTTTCATGTCGCTCCAAAATGTAAAAATAGCACTCGTTTGCGACTGGCTCACAACGCCAGGAGGCGCCGAACGAGTTATTATGGCCATGCATGAAGTTTTTCCACATGCTCCAATTTTTACAGCACTCTACAATCCCAAAAAAATGATCGGTTTTGAAGATGCAGATATTAGAACATCTAAATTACAAAATATTCCATTCTCAAAAACGCACCATCAGCTCTTTCTTCCATGGATGCCGGAAGTCTTTGAAAGTATGAATCTCGATGATTATGACATTGTTATTTCCAGCTCTCACAGCTGCGCAAAAGGCATCATCACAAAACCAACAACATTACACATTTGTTACTGTCACTCCCCGATGAGATATGCCTGGGACAATCACCACGCATACCTCAAAGAGTATACTATGAATCCAATTATGAAGCATTTTGGGAAAAACCTCCTTCATAAAATTCGCATGTGGGACAGGTTAGCCGCAGAACGAGTAGATGCTTACTGCACAAACTCTCACTTCGTACAAAAACGAATTCAAAAATATTATCGCAAAGTTTCGGACGTCATTTATCCACCAGTAGATACGAAAAAATTCAATATCGAACGAGGCGAAAAAGAGTATTATTTAGCGATTGGAAGACTCACTCCATATAAAAAATTTAATATTATTGTTGAGGCATTCAATGTCTTGGGAAAACAACTTGTTATCGCAGGAACAGGGGTTGAGCTCAACAAATTAAGAGCAAAGGCAAAAAACAACATTCAGTTCGTTGGACACATGTCAGAAGAAGAGCTACCTCATCTCTACGCAAATGCA
>JBBIGU010000026.1:0-15843 GCA_037447365.1 Candidatus Peregrinibacteria bacterium
CCTCAGTCTCTTGGTAATGGTCTTTATGCAACATTCAGTAGTGATGGAACTTTTTATAATGGTGGTCGATGGATCGTCAACATACCTAACACAAAATCAACAAGTTATATAACCAATCTTAATGCTTACAATGCGTCTCTTCAGACGCAACAGGTTGCCATAACAAATGCCAATAATGCTGTTTCTGTCGCTCAGATCTCTCTCGATCAGGCCAATGCAAATCTCAACTTAAGAAAAGCTCAAGCGCGACCAGCTGATATTGCCGCAGCACAAGCTCAGATTCTTTCTGCTCAGGGTCAAGTTCAGGCAGCCTACGCCTCCCTTGAAAACACCATTATTCGTGCTCCGGCCAATGGAACTATCACTTCAGTTGACGTCAAGGTTGGTGAACTTGCTGTGGCTCAGAAGGAGGCTGTCATCCTCCAAGATGTTGCCAATCTTCACGTCGAAGCAGATGTGAGTGAAGCAAGCATTTCTCAACTTAAACCAGATCAAACGGTTGACGTTACATTTGATGCTCTTGGTCCAGACAAACACTTCCAGGGTAAAGTACAGAACATTAATCCAGGGGCCACCGTTGTCTCTGGTGTCGTAAACTACAAAGTTACGGTTGGTCTCGATACTATTGAAGGTGTTAAGCCGGGCATGACTGCTAATATTACGATTCTCGTCGACTCAAAAGATAACATCCTTACGATTCCTCAACGTGCTGTCATCAGTCAGGATGGCAAAAAATATGTTCGTGTTATCGACGATCCAGTTAAAAAAACCTACCACCAGGTTGAGGTTGTAACTGGCCTTCAGGCCGATGGTGGCGTTGTTGAGATTGCGAGCGGACTTAGTGAAGGACAGCAGGTTGTTACCTTTATTAAACAGTAATTTATTACGCAACTCGCCTGTTTATGAAACTTATTGATATTAAAAATCTGAAGAAAAATTACGTCACCGATGATGTTGTGACACCTGTGCTTCATGATATCTCATTTCATATCAATGAAGGAGAATTTGTTGCGATTATGGGGCCATCTGGAAGCGGAAAATCGACACTTATGCATATCATGAGCTTCCTCGATCGACCAACCTCTGGCCACTATGAATTTGAAGAAAAAAATACGACTCGATTTGATGATGAGTATCTTGCACGACTTCGCAATGAACGTATTGGGTTCGTCTTCCAGTCATTCAATCTTCTGGCTCGAACAAGCGTTCTCGATAACGTCAAACTTCCCCTTGTATACAGTCAAAGAAAAGATCAGGACGCCCTCGCTCGAAAAGCTCTTGAGGCAGTTGGCTTATCGCATCGTCTCGATTATTTTACCAATCAGATTTCTGGTGGTGAAAAACAGCGTGTGGCTATTGCTCGCGCTCTTGTGAATGACCCGGCTGTCATCTTTGCCGATGAACCAACCGGAAATCTCGATTCAAAGAGTGGCAATACGGTCATGAATATTCTGCAAAAACTTAACGATGAGGGGAAAACCATCATTCTCGTAACGCATGAAATGGATACCGCCAATCACGCTAAGCGCATCATTCGAATCAAGGATGGGCATATTGTCTCTGATGAAAAAGTTACCCATCGTACGATTGCTACGCCAGACAAAGAACTCACCAAATAATATGCCATTTTTTGGAACTATCTCTCTTGTTATCAAAACGCTCCTCGCCCGAAAAGGACGATCGTTTTTGACCATTCTTGGTATTCTCATTGGTGTCGCGGGAGTGATCATTATTATTTCCCTCGGTGCTGGTGCACAAAGCTTGGTTCTTGGTCAGGTTACAAAACTTGGTAGTAATTTACTCAGCATCCAGCCAGGCAAAAGCAATGACAAGGGTCCACCTGCTCAGGCGTTTGGTATTGTCATTACGACCCTTACTACAAATGATGCACAAGCCCTTCGGGATTCATCACGGGTTCCTCATGCGGTTGGTGTTAATTCACTCGTTCGTGGATCAGCGGGCGTTACCTGGGGCACAAAAACTGTCGACACTAACTTTACCGGAACCGATCATCACTATTCCAAAGTTGTTGATTTTACTATGCAAGAAGGTGAATTTTTTGATCAGCAGGAAGAGGAGGGTGGAGCGAATGTTGTTGTTTTAGGATCAACTGTTCGAGATGAACTTTTTGGTGAAAGTGGTACTAATCCTATTGGTCAGGTTATCAAGGTAAAGGGCTCATCAGGATCAAATCCTGGTGGAATCCCCCTTCGTGTTATCGGTGTTATTGCCTCACGAGGAACGGCCTTTTTCCAAGATCTTGATGATCAACTTTATATTCCCATAACCCTTGGTCAACAACAATTGCTTGGTATCCATCATCTCCAGGCAATCAATATCAAAGTTGATAACTCTAATAATGTTACGCAAACCATTGATGATATAAAAGGTGTTTTAACTCAACAGCATCGTATTAAGCGAGCTGAAGATGAGGATTTTACTATTCGAAATCAGGCGGACGCGGTCAGCATTCTTACTACGATAACAACAGCCCTAAGCCTCTTTTTGACGGCCATGGCAGCCATCGCTTTGATAGTTGGTGGTATTGGAATTCTCAATATCATGCTCGTCACTGTCGCTGAAAGAACACGAGAAATTGGTCTTCGAAAGGCTGTCGGCGCAACAAACAAAAATCTCCTTATTCAATTTTTGTACGAGTCGAGTACGCTTACTTTTATTGGTGGAATTATTGGAATCCTTTCGGGGGTTCTTGTCTCTTATCTCATATCACTCCTTATGCATCATCTTGGATATGATTGGGCATTTGTTATCTCGCCGACTTCCGTGATTCTTGCAGTTGGCGTATCTATTTTAACTGGCATGATCTTCGGCTTATATCCAGCATATAAAGCCTCGAAACTTAATCCTATTGAGGCGCTCCGCTACGAATAACTTCTTGCACTTTTCCGAATAACTTCCCATGTTCACTGCACTCAAACAATCCATCAAAGCCCTTCGAAGCAACATAGCTCGAACCCTTCTGACGACGCTGGGTATTGTTATTGGTATTGGAACGGTTATTCTCGTTCTCTCTGCTGGTGCTGGATTCCGAAGTCTCATCGACTCACAGGTTGCCTCGTATGGAACAAATACCCTCTTCATTCAGACGAGAGTTCCTCCAACGACCAAAAATCTCGCTGCCTCGGGAAGAGGGCAAGATGCCGCATTCACGGGCGTCACTATTACAAGCTTCAAACAACGTGACCTTGATGAGATTAAAAAACTTTCGAATATTGTGAATGCCTACGGCATGGTAACGGGCATGGCCGTCACGAGTTATGGAAATACCCAGAAAAGTACCATCTATTATGGCGCATCTGCGGCTCGATTTGATATCGACCAAAACACGCTCAAAGAGGGACGATTTTACACACAGGCTGAAGATACTGGTGGAGCTCAGGTTGTTATTCTTGGAAAGAATCTCGCCGAAAATCTTTTTGGAGAAGAGGCTCCCCTTGGAAAACTCGTTCATATTGGAACGCTCAATTTCCAGGTTATTGGCGTTTACAATGCGCAGGGGGCATTAAGTGGTGGAGGAGATGATAGTTTGTATATGCCACTTGTGACTGCTCAAAAGAAAATGCTTGGCATTGAACACCTTTCTCTTGGAATCGTACAGATGCGAGATGTTACCCAGGGAGATGCGACTGCGGAAGACATTCGCGAAACTCTTCGACAAAATCACCTTATCACCAATCCGAATAAGGACGACTTCATGGTTCAAACGCAAGCGCAAGCGCTTGGAACATTTGACGTGATCTTTGGAGGCATTACTATTCTCTTGATTGCTATCGCCGCCATTTCTCTTGTGGTTGGTGGTGTTGGTATTATGAATATTATGTATGTGGTTGTTACAGAACGCACCGCTGAAATTGGTTTGAAAAAGGCGCTTGGCGCGACCAATAATGACATTCTTCAGGAGTTTCTCGTTGAAGCGGTTCTTGTGACCATTCTTGGTGGTATTTTTGGGATTTTAATGGGTGCCGGCTTGGGTTGGATTGTTGCCCTTATTGCTGAAAAAGCAGGTCTTGCCTGGACCTTCTCCGTACCGCTTAACGGTATTTTTATGGGGGTTGGCGTTTCCGGATTTATTGGAATTATCTTTGGTGTTCTCCCTGCACGTTCTGCATCAAAACTCGATCCAATCGAGGCTTTGCGATACGAGTAAAAAGGTGGAAATTTGTGAGTGGATTTTTGTTAGTAGATTTCTTTTAGGGCGTTATCCAAAAATCTCATCCAATATTGCCGCGGTTGGCATTTTTTGGTGTGATGAATATGGAATGACTTTGTGCTTTCCGACAACGTGTTGCACCGCGAGAAGTCTTTTTTTAAGTTCCGATTGCTTAATTTTATCGACCTTGTTTGCGATGACGATGAAATTTTTCTCTGCCTCCTCAAGTGCTTGAATCATTTCCTGATCATCGTCTGTCAGACCGATACTCGCATCAACAATAAGCACGACTTTTTTCTGCTCATAGCCCGAGTTAAAAAGATACCAGCTGATAATATCTTCGAGTTCTCCACGACCACGATGAGAGGATTTTGCGAATCCATATCCCGGCAAATCGACCATGTACATCGTATTATTTATGAGAAAAAGATTTGCCTCCTGGGTTCGACCTGGGAATGAACTCGTTCTTGCGAGGTTTTTCTGCTTTGTTAGCGAGTTAATCATGCTTGATTTCCCAACATTTGAGCGCCCAATAAAGGCAATTTGAGGCTTCCCGTCCTCGAGAGAACGGTCTGGACCTATGACACCTTTTACGAATTGTACGGTTTTAATGTTCATAATCAGCTTTGAATTTTTGCTGTGATTGGCTCGTTTTGTGGTATACTCCCCGAGCTCGCATGAACTATACCCTCTTATAAGCCAAACTTTAAGCCAAAAACTCATGGATCACGGTAATGTCATTGTTCGGTTCGATAATGTTTGCTTCTCATATGATGAAAAAGTCATTCTCGATGAGGCGAGTTTTTCTATTCGTGAGAATGCCAAGATTACGATTATGGGCCAGAATGGCGCTGGAAAGAGCACTATTTTCAAGTTGATTCTTGGGGCGGCCGGCATGAATGATGAGGAAATTTTGAAACCACAAACCGGACGCGTTCTGATTAGTGATGGTGCGACGATTGCGATCGGCCGCCAAGTTATGCCGCGAGAACTTTTTGGTCACACGGTTCTCGAGTATTTCCAAACTGCCTTCACTGAGAAAAAGCATAACATCGAAAAGCTCATTCAAGATGTCTTCGAGGTGGTCAATATCTCCGCACCGCTTGATAAAAAGATTAAAGACTTTTCTGGCGGACAGCTGGCCCGATTACTTTTGGCTCACGCCCTCATTCAGGAGCCGGATATTCTCCTCCTTGATGAGCCAACCAACAATCTCGACACTGATGGTATCGACCATCTCACAGGCTTTCTCATGACGTATGAAAAAACGGTGATTGTTATTTCTCACGATGCAGCCTTCTTAAACTGCTTTACTGATGGCGTTTTAAATCTCGATTTCCTTACGAAAAAAGTTGAGCAGTATGTCGGAAACTACTTCGATGTTGTCGAGCAAATTGCAGCTCAGATTGACCGTGAAGAAAAGAAAAATGCACAGCTCCGCAAAAATATTCAGGATCGTAAGGATAAGGTAAACTTCTTCTCTCACAAGGGAGGCAAGATGCGTAAACTCGCGAGCAAACTTCGCGAAGAAGTTGAAGAGGATGAAGAAAATATGGTCGATGTGAAGAAGGATGACAAGACGATTCGACGTTTCAAAATTCCTGCACAGCCATGGTCAGATACGATGGTTCATCTCACCTCTGTTGGCGTGATTCAGAATCACGAGCGCAAGACGAAAAAGGTCGACATCAAACTCTGGAAACGAAATCGACTTCAAATTGTTGGGCCAAATGGAATTGGGAAAAGCACGCTACTCCGCGAGCTCGCATCAGGTGAATCTGAGGGCGCAAAACTTTCCCCTGAGCTCAAGGTTGGCTACTACCAGCAAGATTTCTCAGGTCTTGATTTTGACAAAACTGTTTATGACTCACTTGCTGAGATGATGGAGTATCCGAATTTGAAAGATATTTATGCCACGGGCGCCCACTTCCTCCTCACATCCGATATGATGAAAAATAAAGTTGGATTTCTCTCCGAAGGACAGAAGGGGCTTCTCTGTTACGCGCGATTTGTCTTGCAGCAACCAGGCTTACTCATTCTCGATGAGCCAACGAATCACATCAACTTCCGACACTTGCCTATCATCGCTCAGGCCATTGATGAGTTTGAGGGTGCGGTTATTCTCGTCTCACATATGCCGGAGTTCGTGGAACAGATCAATATCACTGATACGCTCGATCTTGGAACGATTCTTCGAAAGAAGTAGATTATTTGTCTGTATAGCACCGCAGAGGTGGACTTTTATGCCTTGTTAGGGCATGATTTTGCTATGGATTTTGTTGTTACCCTTTCGCCAGATATTCTTCAAAAAGCGCACGAGCTTGGGATTCGCCAGGAGGATATTTCCGAACAGTTCGTTACGGGAAGTGGTAGCGGTGGCCAGAAGATCAATAAAACTTCGAGCTGTGTCTTGCTCAAGCATATTCCAAGTGGGACAGTTGTCCGATGTCAAAAACATCGAGAACAGAGTAAGAATCGTCAATCTGCCTACAAGCTCCTCATCTTGAAAATTGAAGAACAGATCAAGGGCCGTAAATCAGAGCTCGCCAAAAAAATCTACAAGATCAAGAAGCAAAAACAAAAACGCTCGAAACGCGCCAAAGAAAAAATTCTTCATGACAAGGCTCATAAGAGTGAGATTAAGCAGCAGAGAAGCCCTGTGTCATTTTAAATTGATTCATGTATACTAAAATCCAACCTGTTATTTCTTTGTGGCTGTATGAATCCGATATTCAATGAAATCATTCTTGTCCTCGTCCTTATACTTCTCAATGGCTTCTTTGCGGGAACGGAGATGGCGCTTATCTCTATACGAAAAACTCGCATTCAACAGCTCGCAAAAGAAGGTGACAGAAGAGCTATTCTTGCAGAAAAGATTCTCAAAAAACCTGAGGAGTTTCTTGCAACGATCCAGGTAGGCGTTACATTTACCAGCACTATCGCTTCAGCCTTTGCCGGTGCGCATATTGCTGAGGCCCTTGACTCACTTTTTCAAAACATACCTATTCCTTTCGTTGCCAACAATGCTCAATCCCTGGGCTTTGCTGTTGTTGTTATTACAATAACCGGCTTAAGCCTTGTTCTCGGCGAGCTTGTTCCTAAGTCTCTTGGTATTAAATTTTCCGAGAAGTTTTCTCTTTTTGTCGTCTATCCTATCTTTCTTCTTTCGAAAATTACCTACCCTGCCACCAAACTCCTCACTGCCTCGAGTAATCTTATTCTCAAGGTTTTCGGTGATAAAACGAGTTTTAGCGAAGCAAATCTCACTGAAGAAGAACTACGAACCCTCCTTTACGAAGGCCATAAGGCTGGCACTCTCAAAAAATACGAACATGAGATGCTCGATAATGTTTTTGATTTCTCCGATATTGCCGTTGGTCAGATTATGACACCGTGTTCAAAGATTTTTGCTATTGATATCGGCGATCCTATCGAAAAAAATATTCAGAGCATTATCGAGTCGGGCTACTCTCGAATCCCTGTCTACAAAGATAATATCGATAATATCCTGGGTATCGTTCATATCAAAGACATCATCAAGGAACTCCAAACCAACAGCCATCTTCAAAACCTTCAGGGCATGATCAAGAAGGCCTACTTCGTCCCAAACACGCAGCGCATTAGCGATCTTTTGAAGAAGTTTCAAAAGGGCAAGAATCATCTCGCTCTTGTGACGAATGAGCACGGCGATATCGATGGACTTCTTACTATTGAAGATATTCTTGAGGAGATTGTTGGTGATATTTCCGATGAAAGTGATGAAGAGAATACGCTTATCGGCAAACAAAAAGATGGGAGCTATCTCGTTGATGGCAGCGTGAGCGTCGTTGATTTTAATCGATATTTCCAGACTACTATCCCTGAAGATGAAAATTATACAACTGTTTCAGGCGCTATTCTCGAAAAACTCGAGAAAATTCCCGATGCCGGCACCAAAACGACGATTGAAAATATCGAGTTCACCGTCAAGGAGCGAAATGATCGCACGATCAAACTCCTCACCGTTCGAAAGATCGAAGTACCCGATGAGGAGATTGATTAATCTCGTGTTTTAATGAAATTACTCAGCAGCTAAACGTGCTGCTTCTTCTTTTGCATGTACACCTCCCCAGATAGCAACAGCGCTCTCGCGAGTCATGGTCTGGATTGAATGAGGTGAACCTCCTGCGTTTGGATACTTGTCAGCCCAGAGACCCCTGTAAATAACCTCACCTGTATCTCCGCTCCGAACGATATTTCCGTACTGCTTGTGCTGGAACTCTCCTTCGTAGTGTGTCGCACCTGTCTTCTCTGTGACATGGTAATAAGCACGCATAGCACCCTTCATCAAGTCGTAGTGGTGTCGCTTCAACTGTTCTGGCTCGATATTAAACTGCTTCTTGCAGTGAATACGAAGCTCTGGAACCGTGCAGTATCTCTGAAGTAAGTCTTCGTAGGTCATGTTTTCAAGAGCGAGCATTCCACCTTCGGCCTCGAAGAAGTCGAAACCTGATGGAGTTGCAACAACACCATCTCGATGAACGAGTGCGTCGAATGATCCACCACTTGGATGTGTTCCGTTTTCATAATCAACACCTGGAGAGATGTTTAATCCCGTCTTTGGAGCATCTGGGTAGTGGTTACGGACATACTCAATATTCACGCAGAACTTCACGTAGAGAGCCAAACCATCTTCGAGTGAGAGATTCTTACTGTTCGTCTTGTTATACTCTCTGACGGCCGCATCAAGCTCTTGCATGAATGGAGCCATACTTCTCAAATCGTTTACGAATTCCGTATAAAGAGGTGACTTTTCATTAACGTTCAAAGGCGAAAGAAAGGTTTTTGCCACCATTCCAGCAGTAAACATGGCGCGAACACTTGGAAGCTCTTTTACCCCCCGTTTATTCAGCTCCTGCATGATCGTTCGGACGTGACCAGATGCCTGCGTCACAGGATCTCGATAAACATCCATGAAGACGTACCCCATACCTAACCTCTCTAAAATACGCTGACTCTCAGAGAGACCAACGGCTACCGATTCGCGTGCGTACATCTTTTTACCATGTGTTCCAGGAAGCGCCTGTGAAGAATCTGCCTCACCAGTCACCGCATCAAAACCAGCATACACTGGATGAAATTTCATCGTCGTAAGTTCACGATCGCGCATATACGCCTCGAGGTCTACCATTGGCTCTCTCGACTCTACGACTGGCAATTCGTCGTAACCATCATCACTCCACAGCATTCTGCTCTTTGGGTTTGGCTTACCGGTGATTGGCGTATCAAAGTATTGACTAGCTTCAAGTCCTGGCATTATAACGAGCAAAAATATGGAGTTTTATGATACGCCAAGATTTATATTCGTCAATATCTAGCTTTGGGGCGGCTTTGATTAATAACGCATATCCAGTAAAAATTATTGCACTAACATTGTTAGTGCGGTATGATATGATCATTATATATAATTATATTATATGACCAACCTCACGATTCGTATCGATGAAGAACTTAAACAAAAAGCATTTAAACAGGCAGAGAAAATGGGTATTCCTCTCTCGCTTGTGTTAAAAAATGCTTTAAAGAACTTTATCCAAACGCAAAAGGTTATTATCGGGGAACCTGAAACTATTACTGTTACCCCTAAAATACAGAAAAAGATGAATAAGATTGGAAAATTACTCTCTAAATAAATTGATGTGCAGTTGATTATCACAGATTCAATACGAGAAATGGAATTTGAACCCTTAGAAAAATATTTTCCATTTGAAATCATAAAAACTGCAGCCAAAAAATCCCTCCAGGGCCTTGGAGAGCGAATTAAAAGTTCTATTAAAGTTCCATCAACGACGCTTGAAAAGCTCTATCTGACTGGCGAGCGTGGGGCTGGTAGAGCTATCTTCCTCTTGAAAATAGGCGTCGAAAAATCGGTTCTCGTTATGCTCCGCACAAAAAATGATAAACAAGTCGGTTCAAATATGACCATCAAAAATCCAAAATTCACCAAAGTCCTTGAGAAGAACATTACTATGATCCTCAAAGATCTAGAGAATGGCGATTATGAAGAATACGAGATTTAGGTTTCGTTTTATATTTCTTTTTGGGGTACAGATCACACTTCTTCGTGTCCACTTTTTGGGGTACAGATCATGGCTGGCCTTTTATAGCGAAGTTCGGACTTATTTTAAGGAAAAGTATGAATAAATGATAGAGCTTCCCGGGAAGCTCGCGGCCGCGCCGCCCGTCCCCTTTCGGGCGGCGCGTGAAAGAACACCGTGCAAACCCAAAGGGAAGAAGGGCGGGAAGGCAAAAATTCCTCCCCCAGACCCCCTCCTTTTTGCTTTCCCGCCTCAAAGAGCCGCCTTTTTCGGGGCGGAATTATTTTTAGTACCACCAGATGCTCTTTTATAACCAGAAGAGAGTGCTTTCAAAAATATTTCACCAAACTTCTTTTTGTTTAAGAAATTAAAAACAGCCTCAGTTGTTCCACCTTTTGATGCAATTTCTTTTCTCAATGACTGAATAGATTTATCAGATTCAGATAACATTTTAGCCACGCCTAAAAAAGTTTGTTTAATAAGTTTTATTGAGAGTTCCGATTCAAGATTTATCTCACGAGAAAAATCACAAAAAAGCTCTGCTAAGTATAAAAAATACGCAGGACCGCTTCCTGAGATCACAGTAACCGCACTAAAAAAAATTTCATCACTAAGCATTATTTCCTCACCGATTGATTTCAAAATAGTTTTAACTTTTTTTGCTTGCGATACACTAACTTCACTGGATTTAACCCAGCAGGACATAGATTCGCCAACAGAGGCGCAAATATTGGGCATAACGCGAACTACCGGACAATTAAAACCAAGGCTTTGCTGAATATCAGAAACAGATGTTCTGGCAGCAACAGAAATCAATAATTTATCTTTTGTTAGACATTCCTTTAAATCTCCCAAAACGCCAAAAATTGCTTCAGGTTTCACGGCAAGGATAATAATATCCGCATCTTTCGCAGCTCTTACATTGTTATTTTCAGCATTACTGAGCAAAAAATCTTCTTTCTTGAAATTTCCACTCGAGATGAGACCGGAAAAAATTGCCTTTCCCATGTTTCCAAACCCGATAATCGCGATTCTTTGCAAGATTTTTTTCATGATTTTGTTTCCATTATAAGTCCATCTGAAAGCTTGGTGCCGTCAATTTTGAAACATTCAACAATTCTCCCTCTTACTCTATAAACCACATCATTTGGGTGAGAAATTTTAATCGCATCCTCCTGTGGCAAGTCGAGCAATAAAGTCAGTAAAATCCTATTAATATCTTCATGAGCGACAATAACCACTTCCGTTATCTCAGGTCTGTCAATCTCCTCGAGAAAACTTCGTCCTTTATTGAGTAAATCATCGTAAGACTCGCCATTAGGAAATCTATTGTTAAATGGATCTCTGTTAAAATGATCAATTACGCCAGGATACATTTTTTTAATCTCCGAACGAGTATGCCCCTCTAAATCGCCAAATGAAATTTCCTTTAGTCTGTCATCTGTTAGCAGATTTAACCTGGGATTTTCTTTTATAATATATCTGGCTGTACTCACAGCACGACCTAAAGAACTCGAAAACAAGCGACCGCTTTTGTCTTTTAAAAAACCGGAAAGAATTTCTGCTTGTTTTTTCCCGTCATCCGAAAGTGGAGAATCTTTATGTCCTTGTTTGCGCCCCTCACGATTCCATTCTGTTTCGCCATGCCGACAGATCCAAAATGTTTTTTCAATATCCATAGAGTCTTTATAAATTTGATACAGTCTCGAAATCGGGAGCAATAACGTCTCCATTTACCATCACCTGAATGATTGCAGGACCTTGTGGCAAATGATCAAAATAATCAGTAACTTCGCTATTCGTCCTTAGAGTGACCCCCTTGGCGCCAAAACCCTTTGCAATAGTTTCCCAATCTGTTGGATGTCGCTTATCTAAGACATTTTTCCCGCCGTTTAATTCAAGATGGCTCTCCAAAAGTCCTAAAGCACCATTATTAAGTACAAAATAATGCACATCCAATCCGAGTCTGCATGCCGTTTCTATTTCATGAACAGACATCGCAAAGCCACCATCGCCACCGATACCAAAAACCGGCGTATCTGGTGACGCGATTTTTGCAGCCAATGTCGCGGGAAAACCAAACCCTAAACTGCCTGTGCCTCTAGGAGTAATAATGTTTCTCTTCCCTCCTTTTGAAAGCCCTAGGGCGCCAACCCAGCCGGAAGCAACACTTGCATCCGCACAAATTATCGCATTGCCATCATATCTCGTATTGATTTCTCTAATAATAACTGATGGACATACAGAACTATCAGGAAGTTCCAACTGAGCATATTTCCGTCCGACCTCCCTTTTGATTTCCCTTATCCTCTTAACGGTTTCCTCATCGAAGAAATCGGGTAAACTGCATGCCAAAAGTTTTCTGACGGTTTCTCTCGCATCGCCGATCAAAGCAATTTCGTGCTCAAAATTTCTACCTATCTCATCAGAGTCAACTTCAATGCGAATAATCGGTATCCCTTCAGGAAAGAGACGATACTGATCTGTTGTCTTATCACCCAGTTTGCTCCCAACTACGATTACCAAATCCCTTGTTCTAAAAAATCATTTGCTTGATGTGGTTCCTTTATTTCCCACAACACCTAAAGAAAAATCCGAAGCCTCGTCAATTGCGCCCTTCCCATTGATTGATGTTGCCACAGGAATATTAAATTTCGTTGAAAATTCTTTTATGGCTTCATAAGCTTTTGAAGAATGGATACCGCCCCCAGCCAATATGATAGGCCGACGCGCATTCCTGATAGCTTCGACTGCATTTTGAATAGTCTCATCAGCAGGCACACTTCTATTCGCCGGATATGAGACCGCACCAGTACTTCTTTTGGGCTGTATTTCTCGTTGCATAATATCGATAGGTATTTCAAGCACAACAGGTCCAGCCTGATTTCCTGTTGCCGCTGAAAAAAGAATTTTCAAAAAATCAAATAGGCGATCTGGGGTTTCCAGTCGCAAGGTTTTTCTTGTAATTGGTTGAAATAATTCTTGCTGAGGACATTCACTTGTGGTCCATTTCTCCGTTTTTGCAGTTGAAACTCCACTCAGAATCGCTAGGAGGGGAGTAAAACTATTTCGAGCTTCACAAATTGACGGCACAAGCCAAGGAGAGCCAATCCCACCCGGACTGTCAACAACCCCAATTGTGTTTGTTATGCGAGCATAAACATCCGCCATATATCCTGCACATCTTTCACAACCGGCCATAATATGCTCAATACTTCGTTGGGTCTTATAAGCTTGATATAAAGGTAACGTCGATTCCCCCGGGAAACCAAAGGCATGTTTTACGCCGGAATCCCTGAGATGATCGACAAGCGCATCAATGACTTTTGATTTACTTGCTTCCATCGGCAAAAATGATTAATGATCCGAGCAATTGCTTTATTTTCGCATGTACACCGTCATTTGCCGAAACCACAAATGCCACACTATTCCTTTCAGGAAAGACCTTCAGAACCTCAACCATTCCTCCGGCAGACTTTACAATATGAAATCCAGCTTCTACATCCCAAGGGTGAGCACCTAAAGATACATGACCGGCTCTCTTTCCCTCAGCAATATAACAAAGATCGAGTGCAGCCCCCCCCGAAATCCTTATAGGATAACGGTTTTCCAGCAAAATTTTCATAATTTCTCGCCATCTTTCGATATTTACAGGATTAACATAACTACACGTTGAGAGCGCGCGAGTTTTTGCTTCCAAGTCACCATCAAAGGTTTTTATTGCTTCGCCATTTTTAAAACTGCCATCACCGTTTGCTTCATAAATATCTCCTGTTTTTACATTAATCACCAAAGAATAAATATGTTCATCTCCATTTTTCAACGAAACAGAAACAGAAACTTCATCCTCATCGGCAACCAAACCCACCGTATTATCAACAGGATCAATGAACCATGTATGACCATCTTGACTCTCAAATTTAGAACCTTCCTCTCCGATAATTCCATGATCTGGAAAAAATTCACGAATTGTATCAACAATTAATCTCTCAATCTCTCTGTCTGTGTCAGTGACAATTTCCCCCTTCGATTTTGAGGAATGCTGAAAAGCTGAAAAATCTACTTGCTTAAAATAAGCAAGAACTTTTTCCTTAATTTTCTGGAAACAAGATTGTATTTCGCCGTATTGTTCATTAGATTCAATCATTAAAGTTCGCGATAGTTATTTATAGTTATTTATTGAGGGACAATTGGCTATCACCCGATGTTCGTTAAAAAGTTCCCCGTATCTTCTACGTCTTTCCTCCAATGCTTTTAAAACTCCTCCAAGCGTATGATAATTTCCCAATAAGTTCGTTGGGTCCATACTGTAATTGCAGGTATACATGTCTCCATTCACTTCCCAGTAAAACTTTTGATTATTTGCACACGGTTTAACCGGAAGACCGAAACGACTTGCCGGAGGAAAACAAGAAACGGAAACCCTAGTTCTTGTTTCATCATAAATTTTTCCTAAGGACTCAAAAGCAGCTAGTAATTCCTGAGGAGTCAGGGAAACAGCGTCTTTATTTTCGCCGGCTCTGCCTGCTGCAATAATCGGTTTAATTTGAAGAGTATCTACGCCAAGATCCATGGCTTTTTTATAAATATCTTCCATTACTCCAACATTCAAACGTCCCAAAGCGATTCTCAAATAAAGTAAAATTCCGGAAACCGCCGCATCTTCAAGATTCCTTTCAATACTTTCAAAGTGTCTTGGAGTTCCTCCTCTTCGGATAGTTACAAAATCTCTCGCTTCAGTAGTGTCATAAGACAATTTGATGCGACTAATCTTGATTGCTTTTAATCGATCAAGCATCTTTCGCGTCAACATAATCCCATTCGTAACCACACCCGTGAAAGTATCTTCTGGAATTGCTCTTGCTACTTGTTCTACAAGATCAATCTTCATCAATGTTTCACCCCCCGTGAAAAACACTTTTTCTAAACTTCCCAATTCCGCAGGTGCATCTTGCAGTTCACGAAGAGCATCAATTGCCTTTGGAACATCAACATCATTCTTTTTATGATCGCCGTCTGCATTTACACAAAAATCACAGCGCAACATACATGTATCTGTAACCTTAAAATCCACTCCATTTACCGGTTGATAATGTGAGGCTATTTCATTCATAAGCTACAGTTTATAAAATTTAATGTGGTAATATAACAATATTTTCAAGAAATTGCAACCGCTTTTTACCGTACATCATTAAGGAGAAGATCATCTAGGCTTATATCAAGTGCTTGAGCTATTTTTGCTACCGCGAAAACAGATGGTTTTTTTATGATTCCTATCTCAATTTTTGTGAGAGTCGTATAAGGAACATCTGCCTTTCGCGCAAGTTCATCCTGAGACAATTCTTTATCCTTTCTCAATTTTTGTATTTTCTTTCCTAAGAAATTTACTTGCTTCCTATCCATAATTTGATAGTGTAAAATTGTTTACAGTCTTATCTAGCAAAATCATACTAATATGATGAAACAGAGAAAGCAATCGGGAAACTCAAAAACTAACCGCCCCGAAAAAGGCGGCTCTTTGAGGCGGGAAAGCAAAAAGGAGGGGGTCTGGGGGAGGAATTTTTGCCTTCCCGCCCTTCTTCCCTTTGGGTTTGC
>JBBIGU010000027.1:0-15308 GCA_037447365.1 Candidatus Peregrinibacteria bacterium
ATGTCTATGAATGGAACTATATAGTCAATGATATATCTTCAATCATCGACACATTTGAACGATTAGATGGTAATCATCTTTCTCCTGAGGAAATTGCTACCTATCTTGCACTTCATGCTGAAGATAACAAAAAAGGGTCTTCCGATGGAATACAATCTCACCAAGCCTATCGATATCTAAAAAGACTTTGGAATGAAAGAGTTGATAGATCATTTGTACAAAGTCTTAATACGGTTCACTGGGCAAGTCCTGAAAATATAGAAAAACTTCTTGTGAACCATACCTCTATGAAGGAGTATGAACTTTCTACTAATTGTTCTCTCTCAGCTCCTTATACCTCAGGATGGCGCGTTGGCAGTTCAATAGGACTCCTGGTCAATGGGCGCGTTACTTTTGCCTCAAACCATGACGCAAGATCTGATGCTTCACCCATGAATCGATCGCATCCAAAATATCGGGGAAGAAAATATTCCTATGGAGACAGCCAAAGAGGACATATTATTCTTAATCGAGAAACTTTTCATAATGACGGCACTCATAATGAAGCCTTGGTGGCTCATTGGAAACCTATATCCCTTGTTATTCCTCAAACGCTTTCTGTAGAGGAAACGGACACTGTTCGCGATCTGGCGACAAGATTCAACTTATCAGTCGTTAATCAAGATGGCCAAGTGATCAACTTTGACGAATAGACTATTCTTCGTGATGTCTACAGATTCTCCAAGTAGTTCGTCAGTAAACGAACTCCCCAACCAGTTCCCATGACTGACTCGTATTTCTTTGGATCGCTCGTGAAGGCGGTTCCGGCGATGTCGAGGTGAATCCATGGAGTTTTTTCGACGAAGTTTTTGAGGAAGGCGCCGCCCTTTTGTGAGCCGGCGTAGTAGCCATCTTCAGAGTTGCGAAGGTCGGCAATCTTACTTTTCATTTTGGCTTCATAGTCTGGATGGATTGGCAACTCCCAGACGAGGTCGTCAGTTCGCTTACCTGCTTTTTTTAGTAACTTCATACCATCTTTGTCGGTACCCATCATTCCGGCGTATCGATCGCCCAGAGCGACACAGCAGGCTCCAGTAAGAGTCGCAAGGTCGATAATCTGTTTTGGCCCGTACTTCTTTACGGCATATGAAAGCGCATCTGAAAGAACGACTCGTCCTTCTGCATCTGTGTTCGTAATTTCGATTGTCTTTCCCGAATATGATGTGACAATTTCTGTCGACTTGTAGGCGTTTGGACCGACGAGGTTTGCGGTAATTGCTGCAATGCCGACGACGTTTCTCTTGATGCCGAGCTTCTTGAGAAGAGAGAAGATTCCAAAGACGACTGCCGCTCCAGACATATCCTGCTGCATATCGGCCATGTGGCGTGAAGGCTTGAGGTCGTATCCACCCGTGTCGAAAATAATTCCCTTTCCGACGAAGGCGATTGGCTTCTCATTCTTATTTGGCATGTATTCGAGGACGACTAGACGTGCATCATCTTCTGGCTTTGTTGCTGCGGCATTTACTGCGAGAAGTGCGCCCATTTTCATCTTCTGGAGATCTTTCTTTTCAAAGACGGTACATTTATAACCATTTTCTTTTGCGACTTTTTTTGCAACTTCTGCGAGCGCTTTTGCGGAGAGAAGATTTGGCGGATCGTTAATGAGATCTCGAGTTGCGTTCACGGTGTCACCAACAGAGAAACCTTTTTTGAGATCGGCATCAATAGTGGCTTTTGCAGATGTAACTACTGTTAACGTTTGAATAACTTGTTTTTTTCCTTCTTCAAGAGCCTTTCCTGTCTTATATCGTCCAACAAAGTGATTTGACATGACGACAGCTTCTCCAATGACTCGTGCGAACTTATCAAGCTCTTCTGGATAAAAAAGTGTCATTGTTTTTTTCTTGAGCCCGCGAACCGTTTTTGTTCCGGATGCGACAGCGTTTCGAACTTTATCTGCATTTAATTTATCAACTTCTCCGAGACTTACGAGAACAATATGCTTCGGAAATTTCGCAATAGAAAGCGGCATACTGAACATACTTCCCTCTTTTGGTTCAAGGTGCTTGTCCTTCAAAAGATCCTTGATGAGATCCTGAAGAGCCTTTGGATATTCTGAAAGTTCTGGTTTTTTCTTTGAGAAAATAACTGGACAGACGAGAACTTCGTCACTAGCGGCAATGGCTGACTGATACTGAAGTTGCATGAGGATAGAAGGTTAAAAACAAATACAAATGCGAGCTTTTCTAGCACGTGGACAGAATACCCGTGGCGAATGATTTAGGCAAAAACTTTTTCCGCTCTCTTGAGGAGCGTTTTTGCATTCAAAAATGTGAGCTGTTTGAGCGCATCCTCGTAGGTTAACCAAGCATAACCTTGATGCTCATGAGACAATTTCACTTTTGATTCTGGCGTTTTCCCGAGGAAATAAATCACATCTTTGTGATAGAGTTTTCTCTCGCGTCGGTAATAGTAGTCCATTTTCTGGCGATACCCTTTGATGAAGGTAATTTTTCCGATCCCCGTTTCCTCCGTCATCTCACGACGTGCCGTTGTTTCCTCATCCTGATCCGTAAGCTCAACGTGTCCTTTTCCAAAATCCCAATGTCCACCTGGATAGTGCAATAATAAATAATATCGCTGACCATCTTCTTCGCGGAATAGAACAATGCCGCACGATTTTTCCTGAATTACTTTTGTCCGTGGTCCTTTTGGTGCTGTCGCTGGAAAGGTTTTGTATGGCTTTGGCTTTTGGCCTAGTGGCTTCTTCTGAAACTTCTTGTCTGGCATTTGCTATTTGTTAAGGTCACTTGTAATATTACCGCTGCTCGAGCTCTTTTACTAGAGCTGGTTTCATGGCTTTATCCTGCGGATATGGCGAAATGGCAGACGCGCTACGTTCAGGTCGTAGTGGCCGCAAGGTCGTGGAGGTTCAAGTCCTCTTATCCGCACCATTTTTTGCTTGAAAATTGCATTTTATTGGCTATAATCAGCCCGTTTTTATATTGCTTTCTTCTTTTTCATGAGCATCTCAGCCCCTGCTTCGATTATAGTTACTGGTGTCGATTCAGCTGCTGCTGGCAAGCTCGTTCCTCTCGCCAAAAAGGCTGCCGAGGCCGGAGCGACTGCGGTAACAGGCGTTAATTCTATTTCTTACCATTTCCCACATGCTGTTGCGGATGCTTCCGATGAGGCGGTTATTACTGGAGCTTGTGATGCGTTTTTGACTGAACTACAGAACGCACTTTCTGGAACAGCAGCTCAAATTAGTCGAGGAAGTGCAACCCCTCGTGGCGTTATCAAGCAATAAGAAGATCTCTATTTCATGAACACCAACGTCGCTACTGCGATGATGATTCCGATTGATACGAACCAGATGTGGCGAACGTAGTTCGTTTTGCCGACGGGTGGTTTTTTGGAGTAGATGAAAATTTCAACAATGACGAGCGCTATGATCAAGCCAAATCCGAGGATAGCTACAGATGATGCTTCGTTGGCCGCGAGCAACGAGTGTACGAGTGCGAGCGGCACACTGAGCCAAACAAGAGACTGAATTACTTTCCACTTATTTCCAAGATGAGTGTGAACAAAATTACTTGAAGTAAGAAGTAGAAGGAGGATCAAAATAATAGCAAACGTTCCAAGAATAATTGGTTTACTTCCTAGAAATGATGGATCGAATGGTATGCCATTCGCCTCACTAAAAGCCTTCACGCCCATGATAGCCAGAATTGCATGTGCTACAAAAAGTAGACCAGCAATAATGCCTAAATCTCGTCGATATTTTACGATTCGCGCAAGATATGGCGTTGCTTTTTGAAGAAATGGCAACTGAAGCCTCAAAAGATTATTTGGCACAAGTGTCAAAACGAGAAATACAATTCCAAGTGTTACTGTACTTGCAACTGAATTATCGTCGATCCCCATAACGCTGAGTGCGTAGAAACCCACTGCTAATACGAGTGATGTTATTATCCAAACTTTATTATTTTGCCAAATTTTCATACAAGAAAGAAAAAATAATAAAATATATTTCTAGAATATTTACCTCGCCTACCATTTACTCATCCCAACCCATTGCCTTGATGCCTGCACGAGCGGCAGCATCTTCAGCTTTTTGTTTGCTTGCACCTGATCCTTCGGCAACTAAGTCTTCGCCAATATATGCGCCCATTGTAAAACGCTTATTGTGGTCTGGGCCGACCTCACTGACAACGACGTAATGTGGAGTTTTTCCGACCTTGCCTTGAGCCATCTCTTGAAAGAGTGATTTCCCATCGATATGAAGACCTTGAGAAATAATGTCGTCGAGGTGTTTTAGAATAAAATCATGAATAAACTTCCTTGCGACGCGATATCCGCGATCGAGAAAAACAGCACCAATCAGCGCTTCCATGACGTTCGCTAAAATGTGCGGTTTGTTTCGGCCACCTGAATGCTCTTCTCCGCGACTAAGATGTAAATATTCTCCGAGTTTAAGCTCGGATGCCACCTGTGAAAGATGGTTTCCTTTTACGAGAGCTGATCGCCAGTTCGTCAGTTCACCCTCCTGTTTATTTGGATAACTCTTGTAGAGATATTCTGTAACAACGAGCTCGAGAACCGCATCTCCAAGAAACTCGAGACGCTCATTGTGCTCTTTAAGATCTTTTTTTTCATTCACATACGATTTATGAATGAATGCAACCCTCAAAAGGTCTGTATTTTTTATTTCAATATCAATTTCCTTCAATAGCTTAGCGTATTCGTTCATGTTGGAGTGTGGAAGACTTCTCGATTGTAACTCGTTTATGAAAATTTACAACGTCGCACCTGTTTTATGATCTCGGTGCGTGCAGTATTTTTCAAGAATTTTACTTAATACTCCGTTAATAAACTTTGGGGCATTCAGATCGGCATATTCTTTTGCTACCTCGATTGCCTCGTTAATTGCAACAATTGGTGGAACATCTTTGGAATAGAGTATCTCAAAAACTCCGAGCTCGAGAATCCCTCGATCAACGGGGGCAACTTTTTCAATTGGCCATTCAACGGCAAACTCTTTGATCTTTGTAATAATATCATCATGATGCTTTATGATCCCTTCGAGGGACTCAAGGGCAAATGGATAGATATTTTCACTTGTTGGATACTGCGCAATAACATACTGCAAAAGTTCCTTGGGATCACCACCGTGCATCTCATAGGAAAAGAGCGTCTGCATCACGGCAATACGAGCCGTACGACGAACACTAGGCATGGGCTTATAGTAAAAAATTAAGCCTTGATCTTGGTAACTTTGTCGAGTGGACTTGATGTTCCAACACTCTTCTTACCTGCATAGTAACCACATGTTGGGCAGATTCTGTGATTTACCTTTGGCTGCTTGCAGTGTTCACATTTTACGACTGGGGTCGCATTGCTGAGCTTTCGTCGAGCGATTTTTGCAAATGTAGAGTATTGACTACGTCCGGAGGCACTATTCTTTTTTTGCTTGGGTGTAGGATGTTTAGCCATGGGGGAGAGAAATTACGAATTATCGTTTTTTATGATGTCTTTGAGGTTCTTGAAAGGATGAATGATCTCTGCTTTTGGCTCAAATGCGTCAACCTTTTCTATGTCGGTATGACCACATTTAGCTTTATTCCTATCCTTTCCGCATACAGGGCATACACCCTTGCACGAAGGTGAGCATACTGGAAAAGCTGGGAAATGCAAGAGAATTTCTTGTCGGAAAACCTCAAAAAGATCAACCTCCATCTGCTTCAAATCAGCCAAAAAAAGGTCAAAACTATCCTCGACTACCTCCGGCTGTTTGAAGAGAAAATCCCTCTCTATAAGAGGAATTTCCATGTGAATGTTCGTTGTTTTCATGCAGCGACAACAGCTTCCTTCTAGGTCACACGTGAAGTTTTCGAGCATGACTACAATCGCCTTTTCGGTCTTCATGAAGCTAACGTCAGTATTAATTGGCGTTATTCGCTTCCAATCTTTTTCATTAAAATCCTGCTCAACTTCAAGGTGGAATTCCTCCATCTTACCTTCCTCTTCTTTGTAGATTTTGGCGATGGAAAAAATGAGCTGATTGTCTATGGTGTCCATATTAATGCCTTAGCTTTACTAATAATTTAGCGACGGTCAAGGAAGCGGAGAATATAAAGGAAGAGGTTGAAAATGTCTAGATAAAGCGCCAAAGCTACCTCTATTTCGTTCTGAGACGTATTAAATCGCACTCTTTGAATATCAAACATGATGAATCCAGAAAAGAGAAGAATTCCTCCGAAGCTGTATATCGACTCCATAAGACCGCTCATTGGCAAGAATATACTCACAATCCCTATGATAATCATTCCAATAAGTCCCATCATCAAGAGTCCTTGAAAACGAAACATGTCGATATTTGTCTTCCATGCAATGAGTCCTGCAGCTGTAAATGTTACGGCTGTCGCAAGAAGTGCCTGAACAACGACTCCCCCATTTCCATGGAGCACAACCTGGAAAATAATCGGCGCAATCGTAAATCCGCTTATGAATGCAAAAACTGCAAAGAGAATATAGTTGATGGGGCGAGCCTGACTCCAAAATCGTGCTGTAAAAATAAGGACAAGCTCCGCAATCATAGCCCCTATCATATAAAGAGGAAGACTCTTCAAGACCGCAATATTCTGCATATTTGAAAATCCTACATATGCACCCATTGCTGAAACTCCTAGGGCAAGCCCAAAGAGCAAGACAACTCGACCAAAGAAAGTCGATGTGATCTGTGTATTACCGAGATGTGTTCCTGAAGTGTGCATGGTGAACATTGGTTAGCTACTATTATAGAATATATATTCTTACGTATTCGGATGCCCATTATAGCATTTCTCATTGGAGGTTCCAATGAGTTCACTGCATTGTATTTATTTCAAATTCTACAAAAAGCCCTCCTATACATAGGAGGGCTTTTTATTACTTTATATGTACTACTCGCCTCTGTCTGTTACTTAGTTACCTGAACAGCGACTGATGAGCCAAGAACTGAAGCCTTGATATAGGCGCCAACCGGAATGGAGGCCATGAGGGCGACCAAGATTGCAGCGGCAATAACAAGGTGCTTGAGTTTCCAGTCCGCGAATCGAGAAGCCTTTGCAGGCTTCCTCTTGCTGACGTGTGATCGAGCATGTGCGCGAGCGCGTGACTTTGCCATAGTTGAAAATTTTAGAAAGTTATATTTTTGTTTTGATGTCTCGTAGATTGTCCGAAAGGAGCTTCTTGTGTGGCATCATTGTATTATCTCACAAATTTCGTCTTTTGTACATAGATTTGTGAGTATTCCTTGAGTTTCCAAGCTGAACATGCTTTACTATCGGTGACCATTTTTTTGAACTTTTGTGGGATTTTTTTCTCGTCGAATTCGCCGAAGAGGTAACTTTTACCTCGCCCTTGATATCGGGACTGATGTCGTAAAAGCCCTTATCTGCTCTGCAGAAGGAACTAAGGGACGAGTCATCGGCGTGGGTCGAAAACAACAAAAATTGGGTGATATGCATAGCGGTGTCGTCACTGACATTGCGAGCGTTATTCGGAACTGTCAGGATGCTATTCGTGATGCCGAAAAAGCTGCCGGCGTTCATGCTGAACAGATGGCTATTGGTATTGCTGGTGAGCTCGTAAAAGGTGCGACGATCACGACGAGCTATACGCGACGAGATCCTGATATTAAGATTGATCTTTCTGAGTTAAAAAATATCGTCCACAAGGTTCAGTGGAAAGCATTCGAGCAGGTTCGATCACAACTCTCTGCGGAAACTGGCTACAATGAGATCGATGTAAAACTCGTAAATGCAGCGATTGTTGATGTTCGAATTGATGGATACAAGGTTACTAATCCAATTGGATTCCAGGGTCGCGAGGTTGTTATGAGTATTTTTAATGCGTTTGCACCGCTTGTGCATTACGGCGCTCTTCAGACGATTGCTGCAGAACTCGATATCGAACTCTTGTCTGTTGCGGCTGAGCCGTATGCAGTAAGTCGATGTCTTCGAGAAGAAGAGGGCGGCTCTCAGGTGAATGCCATCTTTATTGATATTGGTGGTGGCACGACAGATGTTGCCTTGGTTCAAAATGGACGCGTCGAGGGAACGAAGATGTTTACCATGGGTGGACGTACGTTTACGAAGCGACTTGCACATAGCCTGAATATCTCCTTCGAAGAGGCTGAGATGATTAAGTTCACCTACAGCGCTGACCGACTTGAAAAACACTCACAGAAAATTGTTCGCGAGGCGATGAAGAGCGATTGCGACGTTTGGCTCAGTGGAATTATCCTCACGTTAAGCGAGTTTGAAGTCGATAGTCTTCCGACGAAGATTTATCTCTGCGGAGGTGGATCGAAGTTGCCAGAAATTTTTGAGGTTCTCGATTCACGAGAGTGGGTTAAAACTCTTCCTTTCCCAAAGAAACCGCAGGTGAGCTTCTTGAATCCAAAGATGGTTGCTAATATGTATGATGAAACAAAGTTACTCAAAGAAGTTCAAGATGTTACGCCGATGGCACTTGCCAATATGACGCTCGACTTCGTTGGAGAAGAACACATTCTCTCTACGTTACTCAAAAAAGTTGTTCGATTGATGCAGATTTAATTCTTTCGTTTCTTATTCCCACTCATGTCAGATAAAAAAGATCTCAACAATAAGGAAACCACTTCAGATACCAAAACTGTCTCGTCACGAAAGATTTTTTATTGTGAAATTGATGATGAGGTGACAATGATTTTTGATCGAGTAAAAGCCACAAAACTCAAAGATATTTATCTTGTTGTTCCGCGTCAGGCCACGATCTTTCAGAGTCTTGTGAACCTCAAAATTCTCAAGCGCAAGGTTGAGGAAGCTGGCAAGAAACTTCATATCATTACGGATGATTCCAATGGTGTTCATCTCACTCATCAAGCTGGAATTCCTGTCTATGAGCGACTCGAAACTCAGGGCGGCTATGTTCCAAAACCTGAGGACGAAAAAATGAGAATCACTCCGTTGAAGGCGACTGTGAATGCGATTGAGGACGAGGCTCCAACTCGACTCAGTGAGAAAAAGATGTCTATTTCCGAACTCCTTGGACGCGGACGCAAACGTAAAATCCCCCTCGTCAGTAATGCACTTAGTTTTTTCAAAAAAGAGAAAAAAGATAAGGAGATGAAGTTCGTGGTTGTTTCTCCAAATCGCCAGGCACTTATTGCATTGATCACTATAAGCTTCCTTTTGGTATTGATTATTTTTTACGTCGCACTTCCTGGATCGACCGTCACGCTTACGCCAAAATCTGACGTTATTGATCACACTGTTAATATTACTTTTGCTGACTATGATGCCAATAAAGCAGAGTTGGATAATCACCCAGCAAATGTCCTCGCCTCTCACATGATTACAACAACGATTCGTCGAACTATTCTACAGGGCGCCTCCGGAAAAATTTTCCAAGGAACCAATGCAAAGGGACGAATTACGGTTTACAACACCGAACCAAAACCTTGGCCGCTCATTCCTAATACGCGCTTCCAAACCCAGGATGGTATTGTTTTCCGTATTGGTCAGTTTTTGACGGTGCCGGCGGCCCGCGGCGGTCAACCCGGAAGCCTTGATGTTGATGTTCTCGCGGACCCATTTGACGCTTATGGTCAGGCCGTTGGTGAACGTGGCAACATTCAGCCAACTAAACTTTTCCTTCCTGGACTTAATGCCGACAATCAAAAGAAAATCTATGCCGATTCCAAGGTTGCATTTACCGGAGGAACCACATCTGTCAAAAACAAAGTATCAAAAGCGGATCTCGATGCTGCAAACAACAAACTTAAAAAAGATCTTCAGGATGCTGTAGAAACCGAACTTACGAAGGCGATCCAGGATAAAAATACTGCGATGAGCGATAGATCCAAATTCACACTTCTTACTGGAAAACTGGCCTACAATATCAGTGAACCGCGTATCGTCCTACCTACTGAGATTGTCGATAAGGAAATGGAACACTTCGAAGTCAGCGGAGAAATGGATGTCACTGGCGTCTACTTCAATCTCAATGAAGTTCTTCAAATTATGAAAGACGAACTCAAGGTTCGAAAGAGTCCAGATAAGCGAATTGTCAAAATTGATGACTCTACTATCTCCTACCACATCTTTGATGTTGATAAGAATACAAAGAAATTCAAAGTCACGGCAAATCTTAAGGGTATCGAAGAATACGACATCAACCCTTCACGTGAAAATGGCGAGCGCCTCATAGAAAAAATCAAAAATCATATCGTTGGTCGAAAGGTTCAAGATGCAAAGGATTATATTTTAAATTTACCCGAAGTTGCTGCGGTTGAAATTAAAAACTGGCCTGTCTGGGCACCAACCATTCCAAGCATTCCAGATAATATTTCTGTCCAGGTCTCTTCGTCGCAATAAAAAAGAAGTTTTGTTGCAGAACATTCATCTTTTCTGGTATCATTCACCTGAAGTTTTCACCTCACCCCTCACTCATGAAATCATCACGTTTTTCTTCTCGTTCGTCGTTGGCCGTAACCAGCGCTTTTGGCTTGAGCATCCTACTCGCTCTCGGCACCCGTTTCGCCGCCGCCGACACTATCGCTCCATATAAAACTCCGCCATCTGGAAATGTGAGTCCAACGTTTACGAGTGTGGAAACGAGTGGGGATGTTACAGCTGGGGGAAATCTAAAAGTTGGAAACACTATTTCTCCTAAACAAGGAAATACACTCAATCTTCAGGCGACGGACGTTGTCGTTAATGGAAATCTTCAACTTGGTGGACAAAACCTTCCTCCTGTTCTCAAATCCAATGGTCCACTACTATTCAATACCGAAAATGTTGCCAACTATTTAACTCAGCCGCCAAACTCAGATGCTTTTAATAAAACTGGCCGAGTCACTATTCAAAATCCATTCTTAACTGGTCCTGTCACGATGGATAATAGCATCTATATGATGAAAGATACTCTTATTCGTGCTGCAAATATTATTAGCGAATCGGTAAAAACGGGCAGCATCTCTACGCTTAAAACCGAAGGGGGAAAACTTGTATTTGGTGGCATCCAGGGCGGAGATGTTGCCGCTATCGGATCACTCAATGCTTCCAATAAGCTCACTGGAGGAAATATCGCTACTTATGACCTTTCCTCCAAAACTCCCGCTGCACCAACCTCAATGATTACTCCTCAGGGAACTGGTATTTTTGGCGGAGGCATTATGGCTACATCTATCTTCGCAAATCAAATCGGAGACTGGAAAATGAAAGAAAATATCATCAATCTCAACGGACTTGTTAGTTATACAGCCTCTTATCCTAGCTCTTGCGATAGTGGATATACTCCTATCTCGTGTGATGCTTATTTTGACGAAAATGATGTTATGAATTCTCCTACACGAGGATCCGTTATACTCAGTGGCACAAAAAATGATAACACGTTGGGCGGATCTTGCCGTGCGTTTGTTAGACGCATGACATCGTTAAATGACACATTCACAAAAGGTGGAAATTATTTCACACCAGCTTATGACGCCAACACCCATCTTCATATTCAAACTCTCTGTTATTCGAGCACCCCTAAGGCTCCATAATATGGGAATTTGATTTTTTCGGGTAGTATTAATAAATTCGAACAGTGCTTTTTGACAGCAGGATAATCCTTTCCTCCTGATTAGAAGTTCTATTATTTACTTGCCTGTGAACTTTTTTGCTTTGATTCAATAACCTGTTTACACGTTTTCTGATCTCCATCACTTTTGAGTGCATCACATTTTTTGATATCACCACTCTCTTCGGCTTGAACTAGTGCGCTTAAGTCTTCTGCTGGCATTTGCTGAACTATTGCGGAGCTGCCTCCTGATATTTGATTTACAATAGCCTGTGCCGCCTGATCTGGTGGAAGTAGTTTGGACGGATCTACTTCTCCCTGCTGAGCCTGTGGTACTGCAGTTTTTGCAACATTTTCAGCAGTTCTTGAAGAACATCCCGTTATCATTAATGCTGATATAGCAAGAAGGGCGAGTGATGTTTTTTTCATGTGAATGAGGGGTGAGGAGGTTTTGGGTGGACTGTTAGAGTCCGAGTTGTTTGCGGATTTCTTCGGCCTTGGCGGCGTCTTCTTGGGCTTTGTTTTGTTGGGCGAATTCGGATTCGAGATCCATCCACTCTTCGAAGTGCTTTTGGGCAAGCTTTTCGAGCTGATCAACGTGTTTCTTGGAAAGTTGCGCAAACTTTTCGCGCTCTTCCTCGAAGATACGAATAAGTTCGTCAACCTGAGACTGTTTAAGTTTTGGAACTGACTCGACGATTTTCTTTTTTTCGTCGCGTGTCAGAGAGATTGAGCCCGCGAGCATGTGAAGAAAGTACTGCTCATCGAAACTGAGATTGTGAGCAGGAATCTGTACCTTCAAAACTGCTGGAAGTTTTTCTCCGAGACGAAAGTTTGCTGGAGTTTCATCTTCTACTGGTGGCATTGGTGGAGCTGGTGGAAAGCCGCCTGCTTGACCTGCTGGTGGCATTGGAGGAAATCCTCCGCCCTGTGGCTGATATCCGCCCATCTGGCCTCCCATTGGGTCCATTGGTGGCTGATAGTTCTGATTATTATAATAAGGGCCGGGACCGGGAACAGGCGCAACCTGCGGTTGCGTGGCGTATGGATCATAGCCCATTGGCGACTGAGGTTGCATCCCCTGAGGAGGCATCGGAACATAACCGCCTTGATATTGCTGAGGAGGTGGCTGCATACCCTGTTGAGGATACTGCGGATATGGTTGTTGAGTGTATGGTTGAGGTTGGTAACCCTGCTGAGGAGGAGCTACTGGAGGATAGTACCCAGGAGGAACCTGTTGTCCGTATGGGTCTCCGTATCCACCCTGTTGCTGACCGGCTTGTTGTTGACCCTGGCCTTGGCCTGCCTGAAAACCTCCAGCTGAAGCTGGATCAAAGGAAGCGCCCGCTCCTGACTGAGAAGCAGGTGGTGGGGTACCCGCACCTAACGGTGCATTGGGATCGAATTGAGGATCTTGATTATCTGCCATCGAAAGGTATTGTAAGGGTCAAAGTCACTTATGGCAAGCCTAATACTGCCATCCTCTCATCATTCCAAAGCCATATGTTCCCTGTCCTGCCCCATCTGCTGTTGGTGGTACAAGCTTTCCCTTTGGAGGAAGTTGGAATTTTCCTGAAGAGAATATACCGAAAAATAATACATGCATTGCAAGTATTGTTCCTACAACAAGAACACCCAAGGCGACACACGTTGTTAGTAAATCTGTTTTATATACCGCAACCACTCCACGAAGAAACACCGCAATAATAATTACAAAAGCAAAGAAACTTGCTGCTGCTGCGAGAAAAATTCCAACAAATGGAACTGCGCTGAAGACAAGGATCATGAGAAGGTACACCGCGGATAAATAGGCCACCACTGTAACTACTTTAAAGGCATCAATAAGCGCACCCTTCTCTGCGAACATCCTCATGACAAAATGAAGAACAGCTGTTCGGATAAGATTGCCCACAAAAACGCACACAACTGACACCAAAAAGAGCTGAATTGCTGTTACTTTTGCGAGGATTGGCATAACGCTATAAAAAGGCATACCTCCAGCATCTGACATCATTCGAACAAAGAGCGTCATTGAAACTGCTGTAAGGACTGATGCAACAAAAAGGAGCAGTGAAAACTCTTTTGTTGAGTGCTTCTTGAGCACATTAGCCGTGTCGTTTGGTTGAAAAAAAATATGATACATAGGGGAAGTGAGTGAGGATATAAAAGCTCTCTATGAGAGCGAGTGATGTAACAATGTTCTAATAAAGAGCAAAAAATGTTTTATCGAGCGCGATCTTTCCGGCACCTTCGAAAATAACAAGAAGGCATCCTGCAAGAATCATAAGATCAAATTCCCATCCAGTCTTGTCATGCGACGTGAATGGAACTTTCCACTCTTCTATCTTGAGATAAATAGCTCCTGCCATAATAAGACTCAATATTATCGCAGCTATTTGAGTAAAGAGTCCCATGACGAGAGCTGCGGCTGCGGCAAACTCTACCCAACCGAGAAGTGTAAACATCCAGCCACTCTCTGACTTACCCATATTTTTGGCCATAGTGTTTCCGTTTTGGATTTTCCACAGACCATGTACGAAAAAAATGAGAGCTATACCACATCGAAGGATCAGAAGTCCTATGTCGGTGTATGAGTGTAAGAGGGCAAAATTTTCCATATATTTGAATCTAATAATTGAAATTATTTGTTGCTTACGACTACTGACTCCATGATGTCACCTGCTCTCAATGCAGCCACTGTGTCCATTCCGGATATAACGTTTCCGAAGATAGTGTATTTCTTTGGAAGTGGCGTGTCTTTCAACATAATAAAGAACTGCGATCCATTCGTGTCTGGGCCAGCGTTTGCCATAGCGACAATTCCCTTATTGTAATCTTTTGTGACTTTTTCATCTTCAAACTGGTAACCAGGTCCGCCTGATCCATTTCCTGTTGGATCTCCGCCCTGAATAACAAATCCTGATACGAATCGGTGGAACGTTAAACCGTTGTAGAAGTTTTTTTCTGCGAGGTAAACGAAGTTACTGACGGCCTTTGGTGCGTCTTGTGGATAGAGCTCAATAACAATCACTCCTTTGCTCGTTGTGATAGTTACCTTTTTGTTGTTAATTCGGCTCGCTGGAAGAATGCCAGGAAATTTATATGTTGCGCTTGGATCTCGTGGAGCTGGCTTGGTTTGCGCTTTATCTGACGCTGCGTCCTTGTTGGGCATGGTTGTCGTTTGGTTAGATGATGTTGTGGATGTTACCGGTGCCTCCTGGGTAACTGGAGTTGCCTGTGTTTGAGCTTGGGATTGCGTTTGAGCTGACGATGAAAGAGATGGTTTTGGCGAAGGCGTATTAAGCATCTGGGCAATGGCATACATGCCGCCCATAGCAACGAGAGCGATAACGACGTAAAGGAGAGTCTTTTGTGCTGAGGACATAGTAAATGAAAAGAAATAAGGCTGTTTTATTATACGGTTATGCTTTGATTTTTGCTAGAAAAATCTGACAAAATGACACATTGACGTTTTTCGCCCTTCGTGTTAATTTTTTCGGGCTTTAGGCGTGCCATTACTGGCAAAGATTCCCTTCACAATGTGCACAGTTAGCTCAGTGGTAGAGCATCTCGTTGACGTCGAGAGGGTCAGAGGTTCAAGTCCTCTACTGTGCACCAGTTGAAAATTATATCTCTGTTTTGAATGCTTCGTATATTTCCGCGGAGATTTTAATGTTTTTTTTAGATTTTATTTAGAATCCTGTAAGGTCGGGTTGGTACCCTGTGGTTTATGG
>JBBIGU010000028.1:0-14507 GCA_037447365.1 Candidatus Peregrinibacteria bacterium
GATCAGTAATATCCATTTCTTCGCGATCTACACCGGTAGGGTTGTATGATGCAAAAACCGTCATCAAGTCTTTTCCGAGCATTCCATTAGCACCAATAATCAGGACATTCATACAAAAATAATCAGAAGTAAAAGGTAAACGCAGAGCTTGCACGAAGCATTAGGCTGTAAGCTTCGCCATCAACTCATTAAGAGGGACAAGTTGGCTTTCAGTTTCAGAGCGACGTTTCCACTCAACACTTTGCTTTTCGAGCGTGCGTCCACTGATAACAATTCGAAGAGGTAGGCCAATCAAATCAGCATCAGCAAACTTTTTTCCAGCGCTCTCGTCTCGGTCATCAAATAATACCTCAATACCGGCTTTCTGTATTTCAGCATAAAGCCGCTCCGCCTCCTGTATGATTTTTTCATCCTTACCTGCGAGGGCGACGAGGTGGACACGGAAAGGCGCGACAGATTCCGGCCAGATAATACCCTTATCGTCGTGAAAGGTTTCCACAATGGCGCCGACCAAACGGGAGGTGCCAATACCATAACAACCCATCAACAAGCGCTTACTCGAACCTTCAGCAGTATTGACGTTAAACTCAAATGCATCGGTATATTTTGTTCCCAAATCAAAAATATTCCCCACTTCAATGCCCTTGGTTTTAACAAGCTTACCGCGACACTCTGGGCAGACATCGCCCTCTTTGACTGTGGCGATTTCAGCATTTTGACCAAAAGTACACGATTCACAGGCGATCAATGTATCTTCACCGGCAGGCGTAATGGATTGAAATTCATGACTGACATTGGAAGTAAAAATACCACCACTTGCTTGCACAACTTTGACGTTGATGCCGCAACGAGAAAAAACTTTAACATAGGCCTGCAAAGCACGATAATAAAACTCGTTGAGATCTTCCTGCGAAGTATGAAAACTATACATGTCCTTCATACGGAACTCTCGTCCACGTAAAACGCCAGACTTAGCGCGTAACTCATCTCGAAACTTCGTATTAATCTGATAAACGGCAAGAGGTACTTCTTTGTACGATTGGATGAATTTTTGTACCAAAGGTGTCACAACCTCTTCATGAGTACAGCCCAACGCATAATCTTTTTCAGTTTGCGACTTTAACTTAAATAAAATATCGACACCCATCCAGCGATTGGTTTTTTCCCAATACTCTTTTGGCTGTAAGCTTGGCATGAAAACTTCCAACGCTCCAAGTGCGTTCATTTCTTCTCGTACAATCTGCTCTACCTTCCGCAAGACACTCAAGCCCAATGGCAACCAGGTATAGACACCAGCCATTTCTTGATCCACAAAACCGCCTTGAGTAAGAAATTGAGCATTAGCGCTTTCGGCATCAGCCTGAGCACTTTTTGTGGTCTTTCCAAACATTCGAGAATAACGCATAAAAATACAAGTAAAAGAAAAAAGAGATTATAAAGTTTGTTTAATTTCTTCAGCGAGACGGGGGTTCCACATCGCACCAGTTGCTGACATAACAACATCAGCTCCAGCATGACGATACTCATGGAAATCCGCAGGAGTCATAACTCCACCGACACCAATAATCGTAAAGGTAAGTCCGAGTTCTTCGCGTAGAGCCTTGAGGCGTTTGACCATATCAAGACCAGCCCATTTGATCGACTCTCCGCAAACACCACTTCGACTTCGACCCTCACCAGGGAGAGCCTGATGGCCATGCTCGTCGACAATCTCTGCAGCAATAGTGTTGATCGTAGAAAGTCCATCAACAACCGACCCGACACGCTTTACGAAATCTCGGAGATGTTCTTGGTCTTTAAAATAGGCCGTTTTCACAATAAGAGGGAGGTCTCCAATAACTTCCTTGATCGCCTTCGCAATGACTGCACCTCGATCAACATCGAAACAAAGAAGGTTTGCTGTACCCTCATTTGGACAACTGAAGTTGACTTCGAAAACCTGAACGCCAATATCCTTGAGCATTCTCGCAGCAATCCGATAATCTTCGATATAGGCCTCGATATTTCCATCACCCATATTGGTTCCCTGAAAGCCACCAATAACAACTTGCCCGGGTCGTTGATGATCGATAAGCTTCTTGATGTCCTCTTTCCAAAAATCTGGATCCGGTGAAGGAACGCCAAACGAGTTCGTAATAGAAAGTGGCTCATGGAAGTCATGATTCGCAGTAAGTTTTTCACTCGCTTTTTCGAGCGTAAGGTCTCCGTCTACCTGAACGGAAAGAATATTTGGCCACTGATGGCACGGATATTTTCGCGTACGAACGGTCTTATAGACAACAATATCAAATCCCTTATCAAGGGCCGCTTGAACAAATTTTCCATTAATCAACGGTCCCGCAGGAATACCAAATGGTGAGTATACTTTGTGGCCAAAAAAGTTATACGCCGGTTCGCCATTCTGAGTGGTCACTCCTGGTTCAGCAAAATATCCAAAAGGTCCTTCTGTGAAATTATCCTCATAGGATTTTTCAGGATCATAGAACGGAGTTTGAAGCATGACCAAGAGGAAAATAAATAAGATAAAGTGCAATCGAACTGTATCATTTTTTTACATAGCAGGAAAGTGAAAACCCATATAGAATGAAGCTGATTTCGCTCAAAATTTCACTTTACTCCACTCATTATGACATATACACCAAGGAAGACGGCATATCTGCTCATCGTAGCTATAGTAAGCGTATCGACAGCAGGATTTCTCGTGAGAGCTCCCATAGCGCACGCAGATGTGATTCCGGTTGAGTCGACCTCTGGTTTTCATATGGCTCCAGTGGTTCCTCTTGATGGATATGCGCTCAGTCCAATCGGCACAACTTTTAACGAACCTTTTACAAAATCTCAACTCAACGCAAAGTTATTTGAAGCAAAAGATTCCGATTCAGGCGCAGCATCAGTTCTTTCAAAGAACAACGTCTCAGTCAAAAAAGGAAAGCTCGAACTCGCAAGTCAGAACGGGGTCGGAGCACAAGCAATCAGCAAAAAGCTCTATACGTATGGAACATTTACCATGAAGGCGAAGGCAAATGCCGACACGAGCATGTCGAGTATTATGTATCTCTACGGAGAGAGTGCGGACGGAAATACACATGAAGAAATAGATTTTGAACTCACGGCGCTCAACACAAACCAGATATCAGTCTCAAATAATCATGATGACGACTGGTCAAATACCGATGCTCAAAATGAATTTCATCGCGACAGTATCATCGATGCAAAGAATGTTACTGGACTTGGGACACTCAAAAGTACGACAAAATATAACACGTATAAACTCGAATGGATGCCAGGAGTCATTCGTTGGTATGTTAATGGAAAACGAATTGCTCAGCAGACGGAAGCCGTTCCAACGACACCAATGGAATTGCGCCTCGCAACGTACCACATGGATTGGCCTGGATTTTTAAGTAATAACACCTCGGGAAAAGGATCGTTTTTAGTCGACTCAATACGATATGTATCTGATCCAAAGGCAATAAAAGTTCCGCTCACGACCAAAAAAATGCAGGTAAAAGGCGACGCCGATTGTAAATCAAATGTGAATGCGGCGCTCAATCAGTTAAAAGGGGAGCCATGGCACTACAACTTCGTCGTGGAATATGTAGACCTTATTGAATGTGTGGAGACAGGATCGGTGATGTGGGTTTGGGAAACACCTCGACGCCATACAGCAGGAAGACCTTTTCGAGATGATCCTGTGCAGTTTGCGAGTGATCTCGTGCACGAGGCATGTCACTCATATGAGTACACCTCATACCATACGGAGCATCCAAACGAAGATGTTCCAGAGCTCGTCTATTCTCAGCACGACGCCGAAGAAACATGTCTCAATTACCAAACTGACTACCTCCGAAGAATCGGCGAAAAAGAACGCGCCGACGGTTATAACGACGCGATGGCCACCGAGTGGTGGAAGGTCGACACGAAGGACATGACATACTAAACGTTAGGCCTTTCAAAAGCCCCACTATCGACTAATCTTCTGAGGCTCCTTGCTCAAAACTTTGTGTTTGCGCTCCATCATTTGTGCGCGGAGACTTTCGCTCCAAGCGCGATTTGCCTCGTACCAAGCGAAGGTTTTTGCGATACCTTCCTCGAAGGTAACAGATGGTTTCCATCCAAGTTCATTCTCGATCTTCGAAGGATCCATGGCGTAACGTCGGTCGTGAGCAACACGATCATCAACATAAAAAATGAGGTCATCATTCTTGCCGAAGAATTTGAGGAGCGTCTTAGTAATATCGAGATTGGTTCGCTCTTCATGTCCGCCGATGTTGTAGACATCACCAAGTCGACCGTTTGAAACAATCATATCGATCGCACGGCAGTGGTCGAGAACATAGAGCCAGTCGCGAACATTGAGTCCGTCACCATAGACAGGTACCGGCTTATCATTTGCCATGAGATAAAAAAAGTAGGGGATCAGTTTCTCGGGAAACTGATATGGTCCATAGTTATTTGAACATCGAGAAATCGTCACCGGCATCTTGTACGTCTCATAATATGAGCGCACGAGAAGGTCGGCAGATGCCTTGCTTGCCGCATAAGGGCAGTTGGGTGCGAGTGGAGTTGTCTCGGTGAAATAGTTTGTAGAGCCTGTTCCAAGATCGCCATACACTTCATCGGTAGAAACTTGGTGATATCGAATTTCTTTTCCAAATTCTCGCATGGTTCGGCACGCCTCGAGGAGGGTATGCGTTCCATTGATGTTCGTTTGGACAAAAATCCCAGGGTCGTGAATAGATCGGTCAACATGGGTTTCAGCTGCAAAGTTCACAACAGTATCAAAATTTTCTCTCTCGAAAAGAGTTGCAATGAACTCTCGATCAGCGATATCGCCCTGTACAAACCTGAAGTCAGTGAGACCCGCGGCAGCCTTTTTCTCGAGTTCGGCGATATTCTCGCGATTTCCCGCATAGGTAAGCTTATCAAGTACAACCACCTGATCATCTGGATGCTGCTCAACATAGTGATGTGCATAGTTTGATCCAATGAATCCTGCTGCGCCCGTAATAAGAATTTTTTTACTCATAGATAATAAAATGTCCGTGGAGTTAAATTATACCTGATCGTTCACTTCCTTCAAGAACTGATCGAAGTCATAAATATAGAGATCTTTATCATAATTAACGGAAGAAATAGCCATCAAAACCGTTCCTGGAGCGAAGTCGGTAAACTCACGGAAATAGAGTCCTTCCATTTTTACAGCATCGCTTGGACCTTTGAGATCAAACTCAGTCCACGCTTTTCCATCGTGAAAGCGGCCTTTGCACGAGCCTTGCATAACAACATAGATCTTCTTCTCACCACGAACGCTATGTCCACCGCGCGGCAGCACCGTATCAGTAACATAATAAACCCGCGCGACCGGCCAATCGATATAATTCTTTAATTCAATCGCCGTTAGATTTCCTCGCGGATCTCCATGGGTTGGAAGTGTAAGCTTTTCGAGAGTCATGAAAAGGAATGTTACGTCACAAAAACTAGGCGAGTGTTCTCTTTCGTCGTTCAATCTTGTAGCACTCAAGAATATCACCTACCTGGACAGCAATATCACCACGATACATGATTCCACACTCATTACCTTCTGCAATTTCTGGAACAACCTTGTCGATAAACTTAAGAGAGTTAATTTCTCCATCACCAACCTTGGCATCCTGACGCATAACGCGGAGTTTTCCTTTGTTTTCAATTTTTCCAGAGAGGACACGGCAACCAATGATTTGTTCGTGTTTTTTCGTCAAAAAGATCTGTTTGATCTCGGCACGTCCGAGGACAGTCTCTACGATTTCAGGCTCAAGTAAGCCAGAAAGAATGTTCTTCAAATCATCAAGAAGTTTGTAAATGACATTATAAATAGCAATATCCATACCATCGCGCTCAGCCATTCGTCGTACCTGTGGTGGTGCGATAACGTTAAAACCTATAACGAGTCCACCGCTGGCAGAAGCCATGAGAACATCACCTTCAGAAATATTTCCAACACCTGCGTGAATAATTTTAAATGAAACATCGTCGCTCTTTACTTGTGCGAGCGAGTATTTGATCGCCTCAAGAGAGCCTTGGGTATCCGCCTTCAAAACAAATTTAAGTTGTTTAAGTTTGCCCTCATGAATCTTCATGAGAATTTGATCAAGACCGGCAGATCGTTCTTTTTCAGCAGCCAGCTTGAGCGCTCCAATTTGAAGTGCCTTTTCTCGAGCAGCTCGTTCGTCAGCAACAGCATAAAGAATATCTCCACTCTGTGGCGTAGAAGCCAAACCAGCGATGAAGACAGGAGTTGATGGCGGAGCGTCTTTGAGATTTTTTCCAAGATGATCTTTCATCGTTTTGATACGACCATACGTCGATCCAACAACGATGTTGTCCATAATGTGAAGTGTTCCAGCATTGACGATAACAGTGGCAACTGGCCCAAGACTCTTGTCCAAATGCGCCTCAATAACTGTTGCGACTGGATCTCGATCTGGGTTTGCCTTGAGGTTGAGAAGATCGGCAGTGAGAAGAATCATCTCAAGAAGCTGATCAATACCAAGACCCGTAAGGGCAGAGATAGGAACCATAACAGTTGATCCGCCCCACTCTTCAGGCTGTAGTCCATGTTCTGCAAGTTCTCCTTTTACACGATCTGGCTGAACGCCAGGCTTATCCATTTTATTGAGAGCAACGATGATTGGAACACCTGCTTCTTTGGCATGATTAAGTGCCTCAATCGTTTGTGGTTTGACGCCTTCATCAGCAGCCACAACCAAGATAGCAATATCGGTAACTTTTGCTCCACGCGCACGCATAGCGGTAAACGCCTCATGACCTGGAGTATCAAGAAAAGTAATTTTTCGTCCGTTTTTTTCAACTTGATAAGCGCCAATATGTTGAGTAATACCACCAGCCTCACCTTCAACAACATTTGAATGTCGAATATAGTCGAGAAGTTTTGTCTTTCCATGGTCAACGTGACCCATAATAACAACAACGGGTGGTCGAGTCTTCAAAACAGACTCATCATCTTCTTTCAAAAGAGCACTAATATTTCCTTCATAAAGATCACTAAGTGCCGCTCCGCTTCGCTTGCGCTTGAGTTGAACCCCAAGATCAGCAGAAATAATAGCAGCCGTATCGAAATCGATTTGCTGGTTAATATTCGCAAGAATTCCATTTTTCATCAGCTCACCAATAATTTTGGCAGCACTAAGGCCCGTTTTCTCTGCAAACTCTTTAACCGAAATAACATCAGGAATTTCGACAATATCTGATTTTGGACCAGCATGTATACTGCTAGAGGTATTGTCCTTTTTGCCCATGTCCTTCCCGGCCATCTGTTTTCGCTGAGACTTCACGATCTCACGCTCAAGCTCACGTTCAATAACATTCTCATACAGTTCAACCGTATCTGGAGCTGACTCTTCTTCATCATCATCTTCCTCATCTTCGGAACCTTCTGCCGCCTCAAACTTCACCTCAACTGAAGCCGATTGAGGGGCTCCTTTCGTAGTTTTTGGAGCTGCCGTTGCCGCCTTTGCAGGAGTTTTTACAGGTGTCGCTTTTGGCTTCTTCGCATCTTCGTAATCACTGGCTACAAGCTCGGCGACCTCATCGTCCACAGTTCTTGCAGTCGATTTCACATCAAAGTTAAGCTCTTTGAACTTTTTTCGAAGCTCAGATGTAGTGATTCCTAACCTTTCTGCCAATTCTGTAATTTTTGTTGCCATAGCGAGTGACAGTCTAAAGCGTAAGGAACCAAAAGTAAAGCAGAAAAGCTAAGAAAAAAGCTAGGATGAGCCAAGAAAAAAGACAAGCCACAAATAAACGAATGATCTTGACCCCTAAAAATAGATATTGGTAGAATCAGGCCTTACATGGTTAACAATAATACCAATGAATCAACCATCAGCAGCACCTGTTTTGAGAGTAGATGAATATACTCATATGCATGGAAATGGATCATTGAGTGCCACGAGAGATCAACGAAAAGGAGGAGAAATATCTCTCTATGACCTTGAACAAATTGCCGGAGAAAGGGCATGGAAGGCTTTAGTAAATGGACGGCAAGGGGATGCGCGACTCGATAACTTTACTGACTCAAGAAGCGGTGTCGAACTGGTATTCAGACGAGATGATCTGCAGGACCCAGAAAAAAGAGCCGCAATTATAAGAGGAATAGAGGCCACTATTGAGAGTTCCGATGCGATGGTTCCTGATGATATGAAAGCCACAGTAAGAGACAGAATGGTCACAGCAATGGATCTCATTTCTGCTCGCAAGGATGCAATTCTGGCTGCCGACCCAGAAGGAAAGATTGCAAAAGCAGTAGTGGAAATATTGGAAAATCCCAACTGGAAACCAGAAGGTACAGAAGTCTAATTGTTAAGAAATATAACATTCAAGCTGGAATGCTTAATGCATTCCAGCTTTATTATTGACAAAATTAAAATAATTGGTATGATTGATCATCATAACAGCAAAACATGGGAATATTCTCTTTTAGACAAAACTGGCAGGATCGAAAAGATGCTCATGCAGAAATAGCAAGACTTGAAGCTGAAAGTAGTTCAGCCGAGACGAAAGGACGTAAAAAGAAACTCGAGCGTGCTATAGGTGATCAACGTGTGATTTCTCGACGAGCCTTCATGCAGCTTCTTGGTGGTGGAGCGGTTGTAGCTGCAGGAACAGGTGGGGTTGTTGCAACTATTGCAAAGCTAGCAAAGGAGCCACCAGAGCCAGAATTTGACTACACGAGAAAGCCATCGGTCCATATGACACCTGTTAAGCCAGCAGTACTAACAGCTCAGGATACATTAAATAGAATGATAGAGCTCCAGGAATATTGGAAAAGAATTTCGCTCGAAGCTCTAGAAGGTTTTCGAAATGCTGACCCGAAAGTGGCAGAGCTTATTCAATTTATGTCGGAAAACGCAGAGTACTCAATTCCAATGGGACCAGTAGTAACTCAGATGATATTTAAAAATCAAGATCCCCAGGAGGCCATGGCAAAACATAACAATCCTCGTCGATTTGAAATGGTGTATATGCCAGAAGAATATGCGAAGGGAATGCCTGCGCCAATCTTAACGCAACCCGATGGAACAATGCGTCTCGCAACAAACTTCAGAATGAAAGAATGGCTCGGAATTATGTTGGCACATGAACTTTCTCATGAGTATGATTTAAAAATGAATGCTGAAAATCCGCATGAAAAAGGAGAGTATCTTGCGGGAGAAGTAAAAGCACATTTATTCGAAATGAAACTTTTGAAAAGTTGGGATCCGAAAACGTATGAAGAACTTATTAAAAGAGGAACTCCTTTGTTTGAAAGTGTTCAGAGAGGTGCAAGTATGGATAAACTCATGCGACTCATTAATGCTCTCTATCCAACAACATTTGAATATGTCTCAGAGCGCGAATCTTCATTAGGGGCGGCATCGTGTTTAGTTGCTATCGCATTTGAAAATGCACGAGCAAAAGGAAAGACAGATAAAGATCTCGAATTAGTATATCAAGATATATTCAGGAGGTTCGGAGGAGGCGGTAACAAATAAGTCTTCGAGTAGGTCGTCGATTACTCCTCAAGCATGGATACTGAATCGGCGTTTGTTTCAACGCGTTCCAGTTTCATGCCGAAGCTTCCGAGTTTCTTTTCTGATTTCTCAAAACTGGCCTGTGCATGCTGTAGATGAGTTCCAACAAGCTCGTAGGTCTCTTCAAATTTCCCAAAGTCACCCTTGAGCTGAGAGAGACGATCAAGGATGTGCTGGGCATTTTTTTGAACCTGCATACCTTTGAATCCGATCAAGAGCGTCTGGAGGTAAAGATAAAAAGTGTTTGGAGAAACCGGAATGACACGCTTACTCAAGGCATACTGAGAAATATTCCCCTCGTCGGCGAGGTCCTTGGTAATCGTTTCGTAGTAAACGTTTTCAGCCGGAATATACATGAGCGCAAAATTCAGCGTGCCCTCTTCCGGAAGAATGTACTTCGAAGAAATCGCATCAACATGTTTTTTCACGTCAGCATAAAAAGCCTTTCGATATTGAGTGATTCTCTTATCATCCTGATCGTTTTGCGCATCAAGCATCTTTTGAAAATTCTCGAGTGGGAATTTCGAGTCCACACAGACGAGCATATTATCGACAAGTCGAATCACCGCATCAACAACCTCACCACTCTTGAATCGGTACTGGAGTTCATACAAACCCTGTCCTGGCAAAATTTGTGACAACAGGTTATCAAGAAAAAGTTCACCAAGATTTCCTCGCAACTTCGGTGCTCGCAAAATTTCCTGCAACGAAGAAATATCCTTTCCAATATCAATCATCTGTTTCGTCGACACACTCATCTCGCCCAAGCTCTTCTGAACATCGCCAACCGCTTTTGCCGCATTATCAAGACGTTCTCCAACGGTCTTGTGCTGGCGTTCGAGTGACTGTGTGACGTCTTTGAGTCGATCATCCATCTGTTTGCGCATCTCTTGCTGCATTTTCATCGACTCGCTCTGTTGCTGCATCGACATCTTCAAAAGATCCGACACCTGTCGTGTCAGTTCATTCATCTTCTCCTCATTCTGCTGTGCACCGCCACTCATCTGCTTATAAAACAGAAATGCAAAACCAGCAATCGCCAGAACACTTACAAGAATAAGAAGAGGAGTCATGAGGAAAGTATAAGATAAATACATGAGAAGTGTAGGTGAGTAAAAGTTCACCGTCAATACCAAAACCCACACTCATCTTGCCAAACTCGAGCGACTATTGCTGAAGAAGTGCGCTTTCCAAAAGCTGTCGAGTAACTGATGCTCTATTCCAGATCTCAACACCGTGTATGCCAGCAAAATCAGATGGCCTATCAGAAATAAGAATGCTTTTTGGGATTTGCAACATACTAGCAGTCCCAGCCACATGCGCAGCATGACCAGGTCGTCCATCGCTATCGGCAATAACAACTCGAAGGACATGGCGATCAAGCTCAACATGATTCATTGCGTCACCTCGCGTGGCTGAAATGTGAACAGTTACATCAGGAGCAAGCTCACGAATTTGAGCAGCAAGGTCAACTCGCCGTTTCAGATCTTTATCAAAAATAAGAACCTCATTACGTGTTTGAGCCGGATCAGCAATGTCCGCAGTCGGCACAGCTTCATGAGTCGATAGAGTTGCAGGTGCGAGATCCATAAAAAGTTGATTATAATTGAAGAAACCGCCCGCATTCTACGAACTGACAGGAAGGAAATCAAGGGAATACAGCTATCCAACAGGGCAAATAAGCCGAAAGTCACAGAATTTACATGGGAATCCGGGGGTGGGTTGAAAGTCTGATTTTTTCATTTCTTCGATGAGTTCGAGGATTTCGGTGCGACACTCGTCGAGCTGTTTGTCGGTTCTCGAGGTCGAGACTTTCACGTTATCGTCGATGAAGTAGAGGCTCAACTTTGAGACGGTGATGCCGAGAGTTTCGCGACAGGCGATGTCGTACAGACTGAGCTGCAAATCCTTCTTGAGATCGGAATCTTTTTTTGACGAACCGGTTTTGTAATCAATGACTTCGTACGTTCCATCATCGAGTTGATCGACGCGATCGATGCGACCTGTGATACGAGCCTCACCGATTTTGAGAGAGAACGGCCGCTCGAGATAGGCAGGAATAATCCATGCGGGTTGCGAGTTAATTTCAAAGAACTGAGTGAGAACCTCCCGGCCTTCAACCTTTCGTTTTTCTTCATGGCCCTTGGATTCATAGCCTTCAGTAAGCCAGTTTTTTTCAAAAAGCTTGAGGAGGTGCGTGAGCTGAGGAACCGCGCCATTTTTAATATCCTGATAAAATTCGTTAAGCGTGTTATGAATACTCGTTCCATAACTGCTCGCATGGCCAGGCGGAGTTGGAACGGACATGAGGTAGCGGTAGGCGTATTTGAGCGGACACTGCTTGAACGTATCAAATTGACTGTAGCTTAATTTATTGAGCTGTATGCTAATATTTTTTGGTAGGTTAATCGTCACGCCCGCATCTTGCGGTTGAATGTTCGGAGATTTTGTAGAAGTGAATTTGTGGGAAGAAGTATCAACTTGATCAAAAACTTCAGCGAGGAAGATGGAGGGTTTCCATTTGCGGGGACCTTCGTACTGCTGAGAATAGGTGCAGACGAGCTGTTCTTGGGCACGCGTCATCGCAACGTACATGAGTCGTCGTTCTTCTTCAATATGCGAAGCCTCTTCGGGAACAACGTCCTTGAGAAGTGCTGGCGGGACGGTGAATGGATCTTTTTTGGCAATCGAAGGGAAGCGATTTTGGACGAGACTCACGACATACACAACGGGAAACTCAAGTCCCTTAGCCGAATGTCCCGTGAGGAGCGAAACGGCATCACTATCACGATCCGATTCGTCGGTCTCTTGAGGAAGTTCAGATTGCTGAATAACATCGAGATACGAAAGAAGATCAAACATTGAGTTTCTTCGAGGTTCCGACTTTTCGAACTCAACAACGAGTTTCAAAAATGCATTGATGTTGGTGATTTTTTGCTGCGACTTCGTATCGATTTCTTTCATGATTTCTTCGAAACATTTTGCCCGTTGGAGAAATTCGAGAAGCGTTCGACTTGGGGTATTTCGAGAGGAGAAACTCATCATGTGCTCAAAAATATCGAGAACATGCAGTAGAGGGTTTTCCTCATCAAATAAAGATCCCTGCTCGCTCAGCTTCTTCGCTCGCAGTACCTCAAACAGACTTAAATGCTTCGTCTTCGCATCTTTCAGAAGCGCAAAAATCTCGTGAATATCGATGTGAAAAACCGGAATGCTTAAGACTCGATACATCGCAATCGTATCATATGGATCGGTCAAAACTCGCGCCACGGCGATCAAATCTTTCACTTCGTCAAACTGCAAAACGCCGTCAGAAGATCGAATAGAAAAGGGGATACCAGCTGCCAAAAGTTCCTCAGCATACGCCTTCAAATGCGAGTTCGTTCGTCCCAAAATGGCATAGTCTTTGAAAGCCCGCCCGCCCTTCGAAACGCCGGTAATAATGTCCTGTGCAATCGTTCCAACCTCTTCGAGATACGTATCGAAGACGCGCAACTCAACAGGCACAGCAGGGAGCTCTTTTTCAAATTTCCGCCCCGCAATAAGCTTCTTACTCAAGCCACTCGTTACTTCCAGTCGATTCGGATTATTGTTCTGAATCAATTTGTACGCCGCATCGAGTATCTCCTGTCGCGATCGATAGTTCTCATTTAAAACGATGCGCTTCGCATCAGGATACACGCTTAGAAATTGCGTAATATTCGACAAACTCGCCCCACGCCATCGATAAATGCTCTGGTCATCATCACCAACGACCACAATATTTCCGTGCGCCTTAGCCAGTAGCAGCGCCAATCTCGTCTGCACATAATTCGTATCCTGGAACTCATCAACCATCACATACTTGAATCGCTGCGAAAATTCCCGCAAAACACTCGGTCGCGTCTCCAACAACTTCAGCGCATAATAGACGAGATCACCGAAATCCATATAGCCCTCATGCGCCATCGCCTCCTGGTAGTGCTTGTACAAAAGCGCCATCTCATGCTGCTTAATAGCCTCCTCGTAATCAGCCTTCTCGTCGTCAGTCGCACTACTCATATCTCGATCAGCCCCTCCGGCAGCCACTAACTTCAATTCCGCATACTCCAAAAACTCATCAGGAGAAATGTACTCATCCTTGAGTCGATCGAAATGCTGCATAAACGTGCTCAAATACTTCGCTGGATTTCCAAGGGGTCGGTAGTACTTCAGCGGAAACTTAAATAAATTCCTTCGTAAAAAATTCCACTGCTCCATTTTTGTGAGAATTTTGAACTCCGGATCGAGTCCAATCTCGTGCCCACGCTCGCGCAACAAGCGCTCGCTAAATCCATGAAACGTTTTGATCATCGCCTCCTCATATCCAAGTGGCATCATAATATCGAGTCGCTCGATCATCTCACTCGTCGCCTTTTCCGTGAATGTAAGCGCCAAAATTTCGCTCGCTCGCGCAGCGCCACTATCCACTAACTGCACAATTCGCGTCGTAATCACTCGCGTCTTTCCCGTCCCCGCACCCGCCAAAATCATCATCGGCCCCTCCTGGTGAGTCGCCGCATCCCTTTGCGCCTGATTGAGTCCCTCGAGAATCATAGTATCGTCACTATATCATACATTTCCTCCACTTTTGAGCTCAAAACCATGTCAGAAAAATGTAATCTTTTGTTTAAGTTTTTGTAATCTCCAGCTGCTAGCATGAGGAAAATAGCCATAATGTAAAAGATATGGAAAAGCGATTTCCAGATTGGATGGGCATCAAGAAAAACCTTCACGAAAAACTTACCGTGCCGCCAAAAGTTAATGAAGGAGACGTGTGGTGGGCGAGCATAGGTGAAAATATTGGATCTGAAATAAATGGGAAGAATCAGAATTTTACTCGACCCGTGATTATTCTCAAAAAACTTTCCCGCACACTTTTCTTTGTTATTCCCCTAACTACAAAGTAAACAAAAA
>JBBIGU010000029.1:0-13786 GCA_037447365.1 Candidatus Peregrinibacteria bacterium
TATTTTTGAACGCGATTGGAGGTCGAATATGAATGAAGATGAAACAATCATGAAAACAATTCAGCATCTGAACGACATCGAACCATTTTTTGCACAGAAACTTACGAGAATGATTGTCAGCGAGGGTCCAGGAACGCTCACGGGAACACGCGTAGGTGTAACCATTGCAAATGCGCTTGCATATGCGACAAAAGCCTCAATAGTAAAACTTTCATCTCACGATATTTGGCCAATGCGACTTCGCGATGAAGATAAACAGTTAAAACCGCACTTTCTTCTTCGCATTACCGAACAGGAGCTCTATGTTGATGGAGAAGTAATGCAGCTGAAGGATGCAGTAAAATTAATCACAAAATCTATAGGAAAAGGCAAAAAGCGCAATGAATACATTGCATACGGAGAACTTACTCCAACTCAATTTACAGAACTGAATAGAATCAAGGGATTCATCTGGATTATCGAAACCGATCTCCTTTCATTTGGACGTGTTGCTCTTGGAATCAAGGACAAAGGGACCGTAAAGCCAGCTACGCCACGCTACGCAAAGCCACCGGTCATTACCGAGTCAAAAAAAGAGCAACTTGTTGTAAAAATTAAGCTCGACGGCCTCCCAGACTTTGTCGCTCCAAAAGCCAAAGTAGTTTCCATTCCAAAGGCTCAGGTCGTAAAAACCGAAGAAAAGCCTACGCTAAAAGCAGAAAAGAAAGTTGCAAAAGTTGTCGCCAAGAAAATAGAAAAGAAACCTACAAAGAAAATTGTTAAAAAAGTTGTCGTCAAGAAGCCGGCCAAGAAGCCAGTAAAGAAACCAGTCAAAAAACTACTCAAAAAAGTTACACCAAAGAAGGCATCAAAAGTAACTCCTAAGAAATCGCTAAAGAAAGTGGTAAAAAAGAGTTTCTCTCCGCTCAAGGCTCTCGCGAAAAAGTTCAAAAGCTTTAAGAATAAAAAACGATAATATTCTATGGAAAAAGGAAAACTCTATATCGTCGCAACACCTATCGGAAATCTTGAAGACATCACGCTTCGCGCCATTAGGATTCTCAAAGAGGCCGATCTGATTGCCTGCGAAGACACGCGTCACGCAGGAATTCTCCTTCAAAAGTTCGAAATCACAACTCGCATGACGAGTTATCACTCATACTCAACAGGCGCAAAAACGGAATCAATTATTCACGCACTCGAAGAAGGGAAGTCGGTTGCGCTTATCTCTGATGCGGGAACACCGGGTATTTCTGATCCAGCGTACACTTTGATTCAAGCCGCACTCGAACACAACATCGAAATCATTCCAATTCCAGGCGCATCCGCGCTTCTTACGGCCCTCGTTGCCTCGGGCCTCCCTATGCACCACTTCCGCTACTACGGTTTCCTTCCTCTCAAAAAGGGCCGTCAGACACTTCTCACGGGATGGCGTGATCAGGCGATGGCCGGCGATCTCGACGAGACGATTATTTTTTATGAATCTCCGCACCGCATTCAGCGGACACTCGAAGATCTTGTGAAACACTTCGGTGATTCTGCTCCGAACTGGTCGATTGTTCTTGCTCGCGAACTCACAAAAATGCACGAAGAGTTTATTCGAGGTTCACTCACGGAAGTCACCGAACAGTTCAAGAAACGCGCACCAAAAGGTGAGTTTGTTGTTCTGCTAAGTTATGCCGAAAGGCACACTCCGTTTCTCGAGGGGTAGCAACAGTAAGGGTTATTCTATATTCTGAAACGCGTGCTCATAGGCTTGGCGATTCGCAGCCATGATGAGATTTACGCGTTCTTCAGATTCCCCTGTGAAAGTCACGATAGGTGAAAAGTGTCTTCCAGGAATATCACGAATTTGCACGTCAGCTCCAAGAGAATCGAGATAGTCGGCAGTTTGATACTGTAAATCTTGTGACATGAGTTGATCATTTCGAGAGATGATCATGGAAACAGGAAGTCCTCGGAGATTTGCACCCTTCAGCGAAGGCGATGTTCCAGTTGTGATAGTTTGTGCAAAAAATAATCCGGAATCCGGGAAGGTATTTTGAGTCACTCTTTGCTCATTCTCACCACTCGGATCGCCCTCACCGACAAATGTATCAAACGCCTTTTGGCCGCGGAAAAGAAGGCCACGACCACTAACGATAGACCAGGCAACATGACCGAGGGATTTACGTGCGATATCCCACACAAAACCAGGTGTCATGACCATCGGTTGAGAATGAGGAAGAAGCATGGAATTCATGAGAATAACCCCACGAATTTGATCAGGAGTAAGTCCATATTGCTCTGGATTTGCGAGGATGTGAGCAACATGTTGACCACCTTGACTGTGCCCCATGAGAACCGTCGGAAGTCGACTTCCAATCTTTCGCACCCTGCGTTCATTAATGTCACGCAAATCGGCACTTACGTCACGCTGAATATCGTCAACAGTATATCGACCCTGCCGAGTGAGAGTGTTAGGAGTGCCTCGATTACCATGGGCATAAGACAGTCCGGTTACCCGATGATTTTTTAGGAGAGGCATGAGGGGTGTAAAAACTTTATCAGTAACGCCCGCTGCAGGTCCTTGCATATAACCCTGAAGGGCAAAAAGTTGCGCTTTTGGATCTACAAATGTCGCGGATTCGAAACCAATAGCAGCTCCACCTCCTTTCGTAGACATGAGGCCAAACTGCATACCATGAAAATACTGAGGATCCCTATCTCGATGAGAAAATTGAGGCAACGATACACCATCTTTTGTGATGGGTGATCCGTGCATCAAGTCGTCAGCCAGGTCTTCATAATGGGGGGTAAATTTTGATATATTATCCATGGTTTTTTTGAAAAATATTACAAAGACACAATCATAGCATATTTAAAATATATAGCAATACAAGAGAAACTATCAGACAAGCCAATGTGGCAATTAGTCTAAAGCTAGATTACAAAGCTAACCATCTTTCCTGGAACGTAAATTTCCTTCTTGATAGAAGCACCTTCTAAGTATTTTTTGATATTGTCCTGAGCCTTGGCCATGACGAGAACAGAGTCTTTTTCAGCTCCAACAGCGACAGTGATGGTTCCGCGAACCTTACCATTAATCTGAATCGCAATTTCAATAGAGTCCTCAACAAGTAAATCCGGATTATACTCAGGATATTCGGCATTGAAGACACTGTCTTTTTCCCCAAGGAACTCCCAAATTTCTTCAGCCAAGTGCGGCGCAAGTGGAGCGATCGCTCGTACCATCATTTTTCTACTATCAGTATCAATGCCCGTTTTCATCGCCTCATTCACAAACTCCATAAGTCCCGCAATCGCCGTATTGAACGTAAACGCCTCAATACCATCATGAACTTTTTTCAACGTCTTGTGGATGTTGCGCTGAAGATCACGCATCGCGCTTTCTTCAATGTCAGACGCCTTCATCTGTTTGCGATTGGTCATGAGTGTCCAGAAACGATCAACAAATCGTGCAACACCAGTAATGCCCTGATCATTCCAATCACCACCGGCCTCAAACGGACCCATGAACATCAAATACATTCGGAAAATATCGCTTCCATATCGCTCAACGAACTCATCGGGACTGACAACATTACCCTTCGACTTCGACATCTTTGCGCCATCCTTCGTGACAAGCCCCTGATGAACAAGACGCTTAAACGGCTCTTTCGTATCAACATATCCAAGATCGCGCATCACCATGTGAATAAATCGCGCATACAGCAAATGCATGCAGGCATGTTCAGGTCCACCGATGTACATATCAACCGGCATCCAGTGATTGGTAAGTTCTCGATCAAATGGTTTTTCTTTAGCGCGAGCAGATGGATATCTCAAGAAATACCAACTTGAATCAACAAATGTGTCCATCGTATCACACTCTCTTTCGGCAGGTTTGCCACAGCGAGGACAGGTTGTTTGCATGAATTCGGGAACAAAGGCGAGAGGAGACTTTCCGCGTGGAACGAAATCAACATTTTCCGGTAACATAACAGGAAGTTGTTCTTCAGGAACAGGAACGTCACCACAGTCTTTGCAGTAAATAATCGGAATCGGTGCGCCCCAATACCGCTGTCTTGAAACAAGCCAATCACGTAACTTGAAATTCACTTTGAAATCACCAGTTCCCTCATTTTTCAAAATTTCAGTAATTTTCTTTCGCGCCATCTCGCTCTCGACACCATCAAAATCTTCAGAATTGATAAGTACACCGTCATCCGTATACGCACCGTCAGCAAGCGAAACTTTACTACCATCTGCCGGTTTAATGACCTGCGTAATTGGTAATTCATATTTTTTTGCAAAATCATAGTCGCGTTCATCATGAGCAGGAACGGCCATAACTGCGCCAGTTCCATAAGTCATAAGAACATAATCTGCAACCCAAACAGGAACTTTGTCTCCGTTAATAGGATTGACGGCATATGCGCCTGTAAAGACACCCGTTTTTTCTCTTCCTTCAGCGCTACGTAAGATATCAGTTTCTTTTTTAGTTTGTTCATAGTAGGCATCAAATGCTGCCTTATGCTCAGGTGTAAGAATTTTTTCAACAAGAGGATTTTCAGGAGCAAGTACGACGTACGAACATCCATAGAGTGTATCGACACGTGTTGTGTATACGGTAATTTTTTCATTTGGATGACCCTTAATTTCAAAATCAACTGTCGACCCCTCACTTCTCCCAATCCAATATTTTTGCATGAGAATAGTCTTTTCTGGCCATTCCAGTTCGCTGAAATCGAGAAGCTGCTCAGCATAACTGCGAATATTAAAGAACCACTGGGTCATGTCCTTTTTGGTCACTTCATGTTTACATCGTTCACATCGACCATCAACAACTTGTTCATTCGCAAGAACGGTGTTACAAGAAGGGCACCAGTTTACAGGTGCACGTTTGCGATATGCGAGACCTTTTTTATACAATTGTAAAAACACCCACTGCGTCCACTGGTAATATTCCGGATCACTTGTGACAACTTTTTTGCTCCAGTCATACATTGTTCCGATAGCGGCAAGTTGCTGTTCCATTTTTGCGCAATTTGTCGCAATACTTTTTACTGGAGGAATGCCAGTTTTAATCGCATAATTTTCTGCAGGAAGTCCGAATGAATCAAATCCAATCGGCTCAAAAACATTATATCCTTTCATTCGAATATACCGTCCCCATGAGTCAGCAGGTGCATAATTAAACCAGTGTCCAATGTGAAGTTTGTCACCTGATGGATATGGAAACATCACCAAATTATAATACTTTGGCCGAGTTTCATCATGAAGAGCAGCCGTATAAAGGCCTTTGTCTGCCCAGCGTTTTTGCCATTTCTTTTCGACCTGAGAAGCTTCGTACATAGTAGGCGAATCATACAACAGCACCTACCAAAATGACAAGCGATTGAAGATACTAAGGTACGTTATCGACAATAATTCTATTTTTTTCGTTGTGTGTCTTAACCGACGGAACAGGGGTTATTCCATCAGGCACTTTCCTTGACGGAACCGATCCAGAAATATCTTTAAACGTGAGTGTGACAACTTTTCCACGTTCACCACTTTCGCTAGGTGCAAAAGTAATCAAAACAAGATGCACCGAACTATCTTTCGTTACAACGCGATAAGGTCCTTCGTTGACCACAATTTTTCCACCGGAGACGACACGAGCATAATCACCAGCAAATGTAGTAAGATCGTTTGGGGAGATGAGGTGAAAAAAAGGAGTTCCTACGAGGTTTTCGCGATCATATCCAAAGGAAGAGTTAAATATATCAGAAACACTTACGATATGACCTGAACTATCAAGAACAATGCTCGGAACAACGGATTCCGGAGCTTCTATGGATTTTTCATGATCAAAAAAACTTTGAAACACGCTCGCCTTAAGATGGGAAGCTTCAGGTTCATGCGGAGCAGACGAAACGAAAAACACGAGAGAAAAAGTCGCTACGAATAGAGAAGCTGCGATAAGGGCAATTTTTCGACCTTGTGGAAGTAAGATCATTTCAGCTTTGTTTTTATATGTACGAGCAAATTATAACAGAAAATCAACATTAAGTCAATTATCAAAGGGTAGTTTTAGGCTAACATTAAACAAGAATCACGGTTCAAAAAATAAAGCAGCTATATGTACCTTAAAGCTGAAAATCTAAAAATGATCTCTCGCAACTAACTTTCCACACCTTCGTGATGAGGGGCCTCATCCCGCGCAGAAAGAGTGGTTTCTCGTGCAGATAGTTCTTTTTCGGAGGTAAGTTCAAGAAATGTATATGTCCATACAGCATAGGAGAAAATTTCTACAATACCTCCTAAATAGGCAGCAAAAAGTAGTGCCAGAATGCCAAGAATAACCCCAATAGTAATGCCAACTTGAGCTAGAATACCAGCCGAAGCAAAATAAGCAGTTCCAATAATAACCGCGCCCGGAACAACGATAAGAAGTATAATTTGAAGAATGATTCGAGCTCCAATGATCAACATGAGAGCAGTAATCAGAAATGTTTTTTGCCAGTGGAGAATCACGATTTTTGCACTTTTTGCAATGGAAGACATGACTCCTTCATTATCGATAATGATATAAAGATCGGCATAGGTAAAAAGAAGAGTGAGCACAAACCCAATAGCCATGTATGCAAGGAAGAATGGGAGGAGGACTTTAAAAATCTCAGTTCCGAGGTTGCGAAGCACAAAAGCAGCTTCAAAAAAGATCGTAAAAAGACCAAAGGTTTTTGCAAACGTATGATACTCAAAAAGAGGAAGGTAGCTTAAAAGACCATATTTTATACCATCTCCAATGCCTGCTTCTTGTCCATTCCTATGGCGTGCAATAATCTGAATGGCAGATGCCTGGGTCAGGGTAGGAAGAAGGAGGTAGATAACACCAAGGATAACGGCTGTAACAATGAGAGGGATTCGTTGTTCAGCATGAGAGTTAAGGTAGTTGAATATGAAAGTAACAACATCGCTCAGAAAGCTGTGGGACTGGGCAGAGTGAGCAAAAAGTTCAGATTTTTTGAAGGCAAAAAACTGATAGGTTAGATAAAGAACACCAGCGGCAGTCGTAAAAATAGAAGGGAAAAATCCAAACCAGTAGATAAGTTTCTTGTTTTGCTGCGTGTAGAGCCACGCCTCGGCGATAATAGTTCTATAGCTCATTGAGCTATACTTTGAAGCAAAGAATCGGCCGAGTCAAGATACTCAAAAATAGAAAATAAAATAGACTTGTCACAATTTTTATCTTTTGCTAAACTGACTGCGCTACTGATTTTGAACCCCAAGTTGTATATGAAACGAACTCAAAAGAAAGAAATTATTCAGACCTTCGCAGTGCATCCTGAAGATACAGGTTCACCACAGGTTCAGATCGCTATTCTCACGCATCGAATTCAAGAACTCACAAAGCACCTTGAAGAGCATCCAAAAGATAATCACTCACGACGTGGACTTTTGGTTATGGTTGGTAAGCGACGAAAGCTTTTGAACTACCTCCGAATGGACAATAAAGACGAATTCGAGAAGGTAAGCGAAAAGCTTGGACTCAAGAAAGCAACAGTATAAATAATATTTTCATCTCACTACATTCATGGAAAGAGTTTCCCTAAGTCGCGATCTCGCTGGACGTCAGTTTAAGCTTGAGACCGGACATTTTATCACACAGGCCGATGGTTCTATTACCGCATGGTTAGGCGACACAGCGGTTATTGCAAATGCATCAATGAGTGACGAGCCAAAAGCTGGAGCGGAATTTTTTCCAATGGTAGTTGATTATGAAGAGCGTTACTACGCTGCAGGTAAAATTAAAGGAAGCCGATTTATTAAACGAGAAGGTCGTCCTTCAGAGAACGCAACATTGAACTCACGAGTTATCGATCGACCGCTTCGACCATTATTTCCAAAAGGTCTTACGCATGACGTACAGGTAATCTGTACCGTTCTTTCTGCAGATCTCGAAGTCGATCCATCAACAACAGCTATCAACGCGGCATCAATGGCACTTTTGGCTTCTGGAGCACCTTTCGAAGGTCCAGTGTCAGCTGTTCGTGTCGGATATATTGAAGTAGATGGAGCATGGAAGCTCATTCTCAATCCAACATATACACAAGCAGAAGAGGGAAAACTTAATATCGTTGTAGCGGGAACGCTTGATGCAATTACGATGGTTGAGTCATCTTCAAAGGAGCTCGATGAGGATCTTATGATTCAGGCACTTGAGCTTGCTCATGCTGAGATCAAAGAGCTTTGCAAATTCCAGCTCGAATTTGCATCAAAATTAAACATTGTCAAAAAGCCATACACATTAGTCGAGCCAAATCCTGATATGCTCGCAGCAGTCGAGGCATTTGCAACAGAGGAGAAGCTCGCAACGATTGATGGAACAAGCAAAAAAAATCACAAGAAATCATACAAAAAACTTCTCAACGAAGCGTATGAAGCTCTTGCTGAGAAAATTGAAGACGGATCATTCTCAAAAGGACAGATCAATGAAAAACTTACAAAGATGTCAGAGAAGCGAATGCGAAGACTTATTCTCGAACAGGAACTTCGTATTGACGGACGAAAGCTTGATGAGATTCGACCTCTTGCTATTGAGGTAGGAGTTCTTCCTCGAACACATGGAACAGGCCTCTTCAAACGCGGAGAAACTCAGGTTCTTTCTATTGCAACACTCGGAGCTCCTGGAGATGCTCAGACAATTGATACCATGGATCGCGATATTGAAAAGCGCTACATGCACCACTACAACTTCCCTCCATATTCAGTTGGAGACATTAAGCCAATGCGATCACCTTCACGTCGAGAAATTGGTCATGGAGATCTCGCAGAACGAGCATTGCTCGCAGTTCTTCCGTCGAAAGAGACATGTCCATATGCTATGTGGGTTGTTTCAGAAACACTCAGTTGTAATGGTTCAAGCTCAATGGCATCCGTCTGTGGATCATCACTTGCTCTTATGGATGCAGGTATTCAGATCTCAGGACATGTTGCAGGTATTGCAATGGGACTTGTGACAGATGGAACAGGAAAGTACAAAATTCTTACAGACATTCAGGGTCTTGAAGATTTTGCCGGAGACATGGACTTCAAAGTTACTGGTTCACGAAAGGGAATTACAGCTCTTCAGATGGATATTAAAGTAAAAGGACTTACAACAGCAATTATGCGTGAGGCTCTCGAACGTGCGAAAATTGGACGATTCCAGCTTCTCGATGCTATGGAAGCAGTCATTCCAGCTCCACGAACAGAGATGTCGAAGTACGCCCCAATGATCGAGACAATCAAGATCGACGTTGAGCAGATCCGAACCGTTATTGGTAAGGGCGGAGAAACAATTCAGAAAATTACAGCAGAATGCGGAGTTACGATCGACATTGATCAGTCAGGTCTCGTCTTTATTACTTCACCTAACCAGGAAAGTGGTAAAAAGGCTGCCGATTGGGTACGATCACTCGTCTATGTTCCTGTAGCTGGTGAGATATTTGACGGTACGGTTACCCGACTTATGGAGTTTGGCGCTTTCGTCGAAATCGCTCCAGGAAAGGAAGGCCTCGTCCACATCTCTCAACTTTCAGCTGACCGAGTCGACCGAGTTGAAGATGTTGTAAAGGTTGGAGATAAATTACGTGTAAAATTGATGGAAATTGACGACGCAGGACGCTACAATCTTTCACACAAAGCGACACTCCCAGGATTTGAAGATACGAAACTTGCACCACGACCACCAGCAAGAGGAGGATTTGGAGGCGGTAGGCCAGGCGGCGGACGTCCACCATTCCGAAGATAATACATTAAAAATTCGACACGCAGATTAGCTCTTCATTGAGCCAATTATGCAGGTATAGTATAGCGGCTATTATGCGTCCTTGCCAAGGACGAGATACGGGTTCGACTCCCGTTACCTGCTCCAAGCTCTTAAATACGAGCTTTTTTAAAATTCAGTTTTTACGGTAAATATACAAAAAATGCCCAGCAGTTTAAACTGCTGGGCATGTATGATGTATATCAGAAGCGTAGAAAAAGGATGTTAGTTCTCAGTAGTAGAACTTGAAGATCCTCCACCTGAAGAACTATTGTTCTTAAAAGTTGATTGCTCTGAAGTTGGCTTATGGTCAGGATCTGGATACATTCTCTGACCATTCATATCTGGATATTTCTTTTGTTCGTTCATGTGGTCAGGATCTGGATACATTTTCTGACCCTTCGTAGTATCAAAATACTGTTTCTGATTCTTAAACTGTTCCTTCATTCCAGGAGTACCGATGCTATTCTCGTCTTGAGGTTGATACATCATATTTTGATCCCCCTGTTCCATTCTATTGGACTTTTCTTCTTCTTGCTGAGCGAGCATGTCTTCAAGCTCAGCTTCTCGTTCTTCGGCAAAAGTAGTGACATCCTCCTTGAGGGAATCGATGGCAGAGTCTACCTCTGAACAGTCACCACTTTTTTTACAATTCATAAGAGCTTCCATCGCATCCTGAGGATCAACAGGAATACTAGCAGAACGTAATGCGCTCATCGCTTTTGCAATAGGCTTATTACAAGCAGTGAGGGCTCTTTTGGCATCTTTCTTTGCTTGATCAGCAACCTTCTTAGCTTCCTTGAGAGCGGCTTTCGCCTTTGCAATATCAGCATCATCATCAAGAGTATCGAGAGAATCTGCGAGATCTTCTACGTTTGCCTTAAGCTCCTCAAAATGAGAAGCAAGCGTGCTATATTTATCACAAGCACTGAAATCAAGCTTATCAAGAGTGGCAGCAAGTTTGTTAGCCTTTTCGATCTCTTTCTTGAACTGCTTGGTCATATCTTGAGGACCGCGCATACCGCCACCTTGCATCTGAGGTCCACCGAAATTCTGGCCGACGACAGAGGCCTGGTAAAGGTACGCCGCACTCGTTGGGGCGAGTACAAGAGCAAAGAGGGTAGCTCCTGCACTAAGCGCTACAGATAAAGATCTGCTACGAGATCCTTTATGGTTTTTTGCCATAGGTTTGTTTTTGTTTAAAGATTAATTATATACATTATAACATATTTTCAAAAAATAGCAAATATCCAAACAGGAGAATGCAGGAAAAATAAAAAACATCGTTGAATCAAGGAAAAAGGGATGATATACTCTGCGGGCAGTCAGTCAATTTCAAAGCTAAGAGACAGTAAAAATACCATGCCGAAGTAGCTCAGTGGTAGAGCGCTGCCCTGAAGAGGCAGGCGTTGTCAGTTCGATTCTGACCTTCGGCACCAGTTTACAACATAGCCTTTTTGTGGTACAATAAAAAAAAGGTTACAAAACAAAAAATGGATGTCCAAAAGCAAAGACCAAAAGCAAAAAATATAGTAAAAGATTTCCTAGCGAGAAATCCCCAGCTCCAGACAAAAGTACCGAAAGTAACCCTAAGATTAGCCGATCGTAGGCAATTTGAGAGTGCGTTGCTGGCAGAATCAAAAGCGGCTGCTCAAAAAATAACGGATGATAAATCCGTCCTAGACCCAACTGGTGCAAAAACAATAGACGGAGGTCATAGGGCCAAAAATATTACAATTACACGAAAAGTGCTGGATTCGTCGGTTCCGATCGTTTTAAACATAGAAAAAGGTGCCAAATGGGCAGAAAATGGGGATTTTATAAATGAAGGTTTTTCAATTGGAATATACAGAGGCGGAGAAGAGATAAGTACCTTTGCTATCAGAAACTACGGTAATGAATTTAGACTCTCTCACCGATATGTTAATCCAAAATTTAGAGAACAGGGCTTCGGCGGAATGGTGCTTGGTGCCCTGGAGGAGTTAGTAAAAGAATATAGTAAAATAAATGGAAGAAGCGCTGTAATAGATTCGTTTTGTTCGCAGTTGGATGTTATGGCTATGTATGACAGCCATGGGTACGAATCAGTGCCAGACTTACCAATTGATAGGCCGCATCATTTTATGCGAACCGAAATTCATATGTTAGATGACATTATGACTGAAGTGGAATCCGGAGCGATATTAGAGAGAAACGGAGATGCAAAATACAAACTTGGCGAACAATTGTATGTATTACCAAGAAAAGCTTCAGCATTGGTCGAGACTGATCTTCGTGCACAGATTGGTGTAGGTAAAAATATTGCAGAATCAGCGAGAGTGCATTTCAGAAAAAATTTGGATGTACAAGTAGTTACCGACAATATTAGAGCAATTAGAGAAGCTACTGCTGAGCTAGCATTAAAAAAGAGTGAGGTATTAGGGCGTATCGATATTGATGAAAAAAGTGTTCGAATTGTAAGATTGGATCCTGATGACATTTTAGACCAAGATTTAAATGAGCATGCGAGAAATCTTGCCCGCATAAATGCTGCTCCTCGCAAAGATATTGCGAATGCAGCAGCAAAACAGAAAGAAAGGGAAAAGGTATTTTTAGAAAAAAAAGGTCATGTTTCCGAAGCAGAATTAGATATGATCTACCCAGATATGTGTGAAGAAGAGCACTTTAGAATATACAGTAAACGAGGAACGCCCGGAGAGGGAAATCAGGGTTCTTATACCAGGAGAATGTCTAAAGGAATGGTATTTGGTGTAGAAATGGACGGTAGAATCGTAGCGGTACAGGCCTATGATAGACTCGGAACAACAAAGGCTGGACGACCGGTATTAGAATTCTCAAAAGCCTCTACATTAGATGCATACAAGGGCAGAAAAATAAACCCCCGTCTTAAAAAATTTCTAGCTGAATATCTAGAAAAACAAGAAGGTCAAACTCCAATATGGTTTGGGGCTTCAGTAAATCCAAAACATCTAGAAAATTTTGTAAAACGAGGTTGGCACATCACAGATTATAATGATCCTCATGTTGAAGCTGTCCGATTAGCTTACTTGCACAGCAAAGATTATATTGATACAAATATGATCCCACAGGGATACAAGGCAGTGTACGTGGACCCACTCGTTGATAAAGTTGATTGGGGGGATACATAGCGCGCATCTCAGTCCGAACATCCTCTACGATGGAGCACCAGTTTGAAAAATTTTAGTAATTTTTACGATCGGTTATCCACATTCATCTGTTGGTATGTAGGAAATACAACCACCGGAAAATTTTTGCGCATCTTTGTTGTTAGTGCCATCACCATCTGAATCGGCATCTGCATCACAAGGTCCCAGATTGCCTTGAGAGCAAGGCTCACAGGGATCCGTTTTAGAATGCCAAAGTTCAAAATGATCAGACAAGCCATCTCCATCTGTATCATGAGAATTGCTAAAAGGCTTAAGTTTTGTTTTGCACGACGCATCTGCAGGGAGGGAGTCTAAGCAGGAGGCAAATTGAGTCCAAAGATTTAAACAATTTGCTGCTTTTTGGTGACAAATATTCTGAAGATATGTAGGTTCGTTTGCAAAATTTGTATTGCAAAAATCAGCTTCACCAGACCTGTTATAATCCATAACATTTTGGCACCATGAGTTGCTGTCACGAAAAGCGGAATAGCATTTTTCTGCATGTTGCAATATGAGTGATGTTGTTAGAGAGGGGTCTTCTAATGGTTTTCCAGTGTCAGTTTTGTGGCTATTTGAATCTAACGTCGTAGTATCAAATGAGGGTGTTCTACAGTGTGCGGCAGCAGTATCTTCGTTGCTGCACGAAGTAAGTCCGGCGAGAGCAGTAATGCTCAATGAAATAACTTTCTTCATAGCATATTTTCCAGATTGAAGAGATTCTGAAGACGAGGATGGAGTATTCATTGTTGGTATATCTAAAAACTAAAGAGCGAATTATATCACATTAAAAAAATAAAGCAACAAAAAACAAAGCTAACCAATAGCTCTGGCCTACAAGATCGGTACGAGAAAATATTTATTGTCT
>JBBIGU010000030.1:0-13744 GCA_037447365.1 Candidatus Peregrinibacteria bacterium
CGTGACGAGTCGCATCGTTTCGCCGTAACCTACTCAAACCTCGTCCACAACAAAAACCTCATCACCTCTGAACTCGATGAACTAACCGGCATCGGTGAACTCACCAAAAAGAAACTCCTCAACCACTTCGGCTCTCTCTCCTCCATCAAAAACGCCACCATGGACGAACTCGCCCGAATAGCAGGGAAGAAGACGGCGATGTTACTTAAGCAGCAGTTGCAGAAATAACATCTTAAATATGGAACCTACGATCACCAACACTCCTGATAAACCTGATACAATGCTATTTATAGAAAAAGATACAGTCCTACAGCAAAAATACGGACTAGCAGTTATGTATACAAATTCTATAGAATTTCTACTTAGGCAAGTATTAATAAACTGTTATAAGGCGACAAAACTTCCACCGACACTAGGAGGACTGATAATCGAGTTGAAAAAATACAAAGAAGATGAAGTAGTAAAAAAATTACATCGCTTCAATGAAGATTCAAGAAAATTAATTGCACACGGAATTAGCGGTGAGACAATGGAAAACGGAAGAGTAAGTTTTGTTTTAATAAAAGGAGATTCTAAAGTCACTCTTAATTACGAATTTTTAGACAAGATAGTAAAAGAATCAAAGGAATTACAAATAATTTTAATTAAAAAAATTCAAACTTTATTCAGAGATAAGCCATAAGGGAAAAGCCCTTGAGGAAAACTAGAATCTTTTAATTGAGAGAATCCAAGCTATCAAGAAAAAAGATTTCTGGTGCCGAAGGTGGGAGTCGAACCCACACACCCTTACGAGTACTCGATTTTGAGTCGAGCGCGTCTGCCATTCCGCCACTCCGGCAAATTTCCAATATTTTGCCAAGAAAGTATAGCGAAAACGGACAAAAACACAAAGCTTTACTCTCGCGACCACTCCTTGAGAATAAAAGTGTCCGTTCTGATAGTTTTTTGCTATATAAACGGACACAACGCAAAAACGAAGTATATCCCAATAGCTCAGAAGCTCAATAAGCCCAGAAATTCTTGGCTTCCCTAAAGCACGAAAAGCCGGTACAATGCGCCCATGATCCACGACGAAGTAACCATACAGTGTATAGGAGGTAGAGGCGGAAATGGCCTTGCCAGCTTCCGTAGAGAGAAATTTGTGCCTCGCGGAGGCCCAAACGGAGGTGATGGTGGTCGCGGCGGAAGCGTGATTATTATAGCCAAAGACAACACTCGAACCCTCACGAACCTCAACAATCAAAAAATCTTCAGAGCTGGAAACGGAAAACCAGGTCAGGATGACAACATGCACGGAAGAAATGGAGACGATCTTTACATTCCAGTTCCAGTCGGATCGCAAGTCTACACCCTCGACAAAAAGCAACTTCTCGCTGATCTTACTGAAGAAAATCAAGAGGTTGTTATTGCCAAAGGCGGCCGTGGTGGATACGGAAACGTTCACTTCGTCTCATCGCGATTCCAGGCTCCAAAAATCGCAGAACTTGGGGAAGAAGGAGAAGATCTTGAAATTGCAATCGAACTCAAGCTCATTGCCGATGTGGGTATTATTGGCCTCCCTTCAGCAGGAAAATCAACACTCATCAGTGTCATCAGTAACGCAAAACCAAAGATTGCTGCTTACCATTTCACAACACTCAGTCCAAATCTCGGAGTGGTTGATATGCAAAAAAATCTTCGTGAAGAAGGTGCTTCATTTGTTGTAGCAGATATTCCAGGACTCATCGAAGGTGCTCACGAAGGTAAAGGTCTCGGACACGAATTCCTTCGGCATGTGCAACGAACAAAAACACTCATTCACATGATTGACGCATCGGAAGAAGATATCCCAAAAGCGTACAAAATTATCAACACGGAACTGAAACAGTACGATAAAAATCTGGCAAAAAAACCGCAAGTCATCGTCATAAACAAGAAAGACCTTATTCCACCAGAAGATCAAAAAAAATTCCTCGCGGATCTTCAAAAAAAACTTAAAACTAAGAAAATTTTCCTCATCTCTGCAGCCATTAACGATGGGGTGCCAGATCTCATGAAAGAAGTCTGGAGAGTTCTTAAAGAAGAGGAGCAGAAACTCAAAGAAAGATCCACGGACGCACAAAAGACAGAAGAAAAAGCACACAAAACATTCCGTCCACATCTCGAAACAAAGGAAAATTTTGAAATCATTTATCTCAAAAAACTGAACAAACAGCGTTATTACGAAATCAAAGGAAAACGTATTGAGCAGCTCGTAAAAATGATGGATCTCGTAAATCCACAAGCGCAGACACGTATTCGTCAGTACTTGAAAAAGTTCGGAGTTGATAGGGCGCTCACTAAACAAGGTGCCGAGCAAGGTGATATACTTGTTATCGCTGGAAAAGAATTACCATTTTTCAAAAGCGTCTCATGGAAAAAAAAGAAGTAAGATCGAGTGATTCAAACAGTCCAATCCTCATCGTCGGTCTTGGAAACATCGGAAAAGAATATGACGATACTCGTCATAACGCCGGTTTTTTACTCGTAGACCAGTTGCAAAATTTCTGGGGCGCACCAGAGTGGAAAGAAGAAAAGAAAATGAAAGCCTTCGTCACACAAGCAACCTTCAATAATCAAAAAATCATTCTCGCCAAACCAACCACCTTTATGAATCTCTCGGGTGAGGCGGTCTCACTTCTCGCAAACTTCTACAAAGTCGCTCCAACCAATCTCTGGATTGTTCATGATGATCTTGATCTCCCGCTCGGAAAAATCCGCCTTCGAAAAGACGGATCAGCCGGAACACACAATGGCATGAAGTCGATTCTTCAGCACATTCCAACCAATACCTTTCCACGTCTCAGAATAGGTATCGAAAGTAGGGGGAATGAAGCTGGTTATGAGGTCCCGGGACAGATGGATACAAGTAATTTCGTCCTTGGACGCTTTCTTTCAAAAGAAAAACCAGTTTTTACCAAAGCCCTCGAAAAAGCCCAGTCCGCGATAGAAACAGCTTTAAAAAAAGGAATTCAGGCCGCCATGAACGAATTCAATGGCTAAACTTGAGTCGCATCGACCCCCAAAGCCAAAATCGCCTTGATTTCACGTAAAATATGCCGTAATATCCTCGCGCTTTAACACATTCATTATGTTTGCAGTTGTAGAAATCGCAGGTCAACAGTTCAAGGTTGAAAAGGGTACAAAGATCGACGTCCAGAAGCTCGATGCTCAGGAAGGAGAGAGCGTATCATTCAAAACCGTCATGCTTGTAGCAGATGGCGCTAACATCAAAGTTGGTGAACCATACGTTGCAGGTCCAGTCGTTACTGCCAAGGTTCTTGAGCAGTTCAAAGACGACAAAGTTCGAGTATATAAGAAAAACGCTAAAAAACGATATACACGAAACAAGGGTCATCGACAGAACCTCACAAAGATCGAGGTTACAGGGATCACTGCCTAATTGCCGTAAAATTATCTTCGCGTAGGATCTGAACTCAACTCATCCAATACCTTCTGTAACTCAGAAGGTATTTTTGATTCTACAGTCTGCTTGAGACGAGTAGCGCCTCCTTTTTTAGCGGTAGCACCAACTCCCATAAGCGGAAAAGTAAGTGAGCAAGCGTGAAGAAATTGACGCTTAAGTCCAAGTTCTCTTTCAAAGTAAGCATTTGCATGTCTATTTCCATAGACTTCGTCACCAATAACAGGAAATTTAATTGCCGCAAAGTGTACACGAATCTGATGGGTTCGTCCCGTCTCAATATTCACACGCACAAATGTCACCGGCATCTCTTTGTCAGGAAAATGTTGAATAACTTCATAGTGAGTGATGGCATTCTTTCCGCCAGTCACGAGGGCTGTCATTTTCTGACGATGTTTTACATTGCGAGTAATCGGAGCCTCAATGGTACCGCTATTTGGCTCAAGAATACCATGAACAAGAACGAGATACTCTTTCTCAACGCGATGAGCTTTCCAGCAATCAATATAAAATTTCATCGCTTCCTCAGTTTTTGTGATGAGTAAAACACCGGAAGTATCTTTATCTAAACGATGAACAACACCTGGTCTTTCAGCGCCATTCGAAATAGGTAACGAAGGATACTTTTTCAAAAGTTCACCAACGATCGTCTCAGGCATCGTAGTGCCGGCACCTGGATGAACCGAAATACCACATGGCTTGTCGACTACTACTACCTCATCATTCTCAAATAAAATTGGGAGATTCATGCGCGGAGTATAGCGACAAATAAACAATTAAACTAGAGCATGTTGACCAGCTTTCTGGGTCGTACGCTGATTACGCTGTTCGCAACCTTTCCATGCCATATCAAACATCGACTTCTGTATCATAGCGAGCTCCTGGCTTTCAATAATAATGCCACAGATATTACCAGGAACGAGTGAAACCATAACAACTTTATCGTCAAAAATATCAATATCACTCCACTCAAGCGTCATCTCTTCAGGGATAAAGCGAACGTCAAGGAGCTGATGGGGGAGTTTGAAATGCTCGCGAGCAAGAGGAGTATCGAACGTAAGAGACTTCAAAGGAACCTTCGCCTCATAGGATCGCTTATGACAATAATTTTGCATGTAATCGCCAAGAGGAGACTTCTCCCAGGCATCCACGGAGCTATATGTACGAACACATTCATGAGAGGTCAACGTCTCATCCATAACGGTTTTGACACCATCAATACCTTCGTAATATCGAACTTTCGGAGGAATAATATACTGACTCATCATTCCTCGAAGTTGAGGAATAACGTCCCTAAACTGAGTCTCCTGAACATCAAGCTCACGTTTTTTTGAACGAATAATCTCCAAGATATCCTCTGGAGCAATAGCGCTAAAAGTCTGAACGCCTGCTTTCTGAACTCTCGAAACAAGACCCTTGCAGACCAAAGCATCGAGAACGATATATGCAGTCGCACGATTCACCCCAGCGCGTTTAGCAATGATACTCGCTGGCTGAGGACCAAGCTCGAGGAGTGAAAGGAAGATAGAAATTTCTTTATCTTTAAGACCGAGACGAGCGAGTGATTCCTGTAACATATACATATGGTTTAAGAGAGGAATAACGAGCAAATTCTTTCGATTTTTTCGAAAGGTTTATAGTAACGCGAATAATTGATTTTGTCAATTAGGGAGCCACGATCCATGCTGTCAGAAAGTTCCAACACCCCGCCAAAAACAAGAAAAATAGCAAAGCTCGGACAAAGCCAACTTGTAACTAAGGGAAAAGGCCAGTAAAATGGCCACATGAAAACTGATTCTTCAACACTACAAATTATTCTCGAAAAAGGCGTCTCCGACGTCATTGTCAAAAAAGAACTCGAAGCTAAGCTCAGATCAGGTCGTCAGCTACGAGTAAAGCTCGGCATCGATCCAACAGGGTCGGACCTTCATCTCGGCCACATGGTGCCACTTCGAAAGCTCCAGCAGTTCCAAGCAGCCGGCCACCAGGTCGTTTTGATCTTCGGAAACTTCACCGGCCAGATCGGCGATCCGTCAGGAAAGGCCGAGGCACGACCTTTGAAGACGCAAGAAGAACTCGAAAATAACGCCAAGCACTACCTCGATCAGGCAGCAAAAGTGCTCGACATCAAAAATATCGAAGTTGTCTGGAACGCAGACTGGCTCGGAAAGTTAACCTTTTCTGACGTCACACGTCTCGCCTCTGTCTTTACCGTTCAGCAAATGATGGAACGAGACATGTTCCAGGATCGTCTGAAGGCTGCCGCTCCAATTTACGTTCACGAGTTCATGTATCCACTCATGCAAGGCTACGACTCAGTTGCGATAAAGGCAGATGTCGAGCTCGGCGGTACCGATCAGACATTCAACCTCCTCGCAGGCCGCGAAATTCAGCGCTCTTACGGCCAAGAACCACAATCTGTCATCACCGTTCCAATTCTCGAAGGAACCGACGGCCTCAAAAAAATGGGTAAAACAACCGGAAACTACATCGGTATCAACGAAGATCCGAAAGACATGTACGGAAAAACGATGTCGATTCCCGACAATCTTATCGTTCGATACTTCGAACTCACTACCAATCTCAAATCGAAGAAATTAACGAAATCAATCGCCAACTTCTCGGCGGCGAAAATCCGCGCAATCTCAAAATGCGTCTCGCCCGAGAAATCGTTACCATCTATCACTCAGCAGAGGCAGCAGCAGAAGCCGAACAACACTTCATCCAAGTCTTCTCCAAAAAAGAACTTCCAGATGACATCCAAGAAGTGAAACTCACGGGCACCTCGATGATCATCGTCGACATTCTCATGCAACTCAACGCCTGCCCTTCCAAAGGCGAAGCTCGTCGTCTCATTCAAGGCGGTGGCGTCAAATACAACGGCACCAAAATCGAAAACTTCACCGACATCCTCGAACTCTCTGGCGACTCAATCTTGCAAGTAGGGAAGCGGCAATTCTTCAAACTTATCTAAAACTTATTTACCCATAATCCTCCTCACTATGGCCGCTAAAAAAGCCCACAATAAGACCTACAAAGAAGAGGCCTGGACAGAAAAGAAGGTCATCAAAAGTCAGCTCAAGAAGGCCAATAAATTGAAAAAACCAGTAAAGCACTAATTGAATACAACTTGTAATTCAAACCCAATGAAAGAAGTGAAACGAAAATGGGACTCGTTCTTATCCAAAGACAAAAAGAATAACTGCGTCTCAAAAATCATCACATTTTTCAAAGAAGAACGCGGTGAAGAAATCGGAATAATCGCCGCGGAAGATGTTCTCAATTTCATGCTCCAGGAAATCGGAGAAGATATCTATAATAAAGGTATTGAAGACGCAAAGAGCTTATTGAAGAGCAAAGTAGAAGATATCGAAGTTGAGTTGGATCTTATGCTTAATAAGTAGACTCTCAAACAAAGCTAAAACCCCAAAATATTCGCTTGTACATACAAGGGAATTCATAGGATAATCTGGTAGCTCGGTAATGACCACATCGTAACCAAAATATCTATGAAAAACTTCCTTAAGCCTCTCGCTATATTGGTCGGGATTTTTGTGTATTTCGCACTACAGCAATTTGGATATGCTACGGCAAGTCTCGTACTTATTTATGCGCTCATTGCATATGGAAGTTATGGGCTTTTTGTAGAGATTTTTGAGTCGCTCATGAAAAAGCAATTCGCGCTCGACTACATCGCGGTTGCAGCGATTGTTATTTCCATATATTCCGGACATATCGTAGTTGGAGCTGTCATCGCACTCATGCTCGCAACAGGACAGGAGCTTGAAAAATATGGCAGCCAGAAGGCAAAAGAATCACTCACGGCACTCGTCGATCGCATTCCAAGTCAGGTCGTCGTCGTAGGGGAAGATGGTCACTCAAAAAAAAATCGAAATTAGTGAGGTGAAAAAGGCCAGCAGATTCTCGTACGAAAAGGAGAAGTTATTCCACTCGATGGAGTCCTTCGATCCGAATCATCCATTGCAGATGAGTCTTCGCTGACCGGTGAACCATATTTCTTTGAAAAGTTCGCAGGCGATATTATGCGCTCTGGAACCATCAATCTCGGCGAACCAGTCAAAATTGAAGTTACGAAAGAAGAGGCCGACTCCACCTATAAAAAGATTATTCAAATGGTGCAGGCCGCTCAAGAAGAGAAGGCTCCACTCATTCGTCTCGCAGATAAATACAGTACAATTTTCACGCTCATCACACTTACAATCTGCATACTCACCTATATCTTCACCGGAAGTATCGACCGAATCTTGGCCGTTCTCGTGGTTGCAACACCATGTCCACTCATTCTCGCCACACCGATCGCCCTCATGGGAGGCATGAACGCCTGCGCCAAGCAACGAATCATCGTCAAGAAACTCTCGTCCCTCGAAGTTCTTTCTCGCGTGAATACGGTCATTTTTGACAAGACAGGAACGATCACGATGGGTAAGCCGGCCGTCACACAAATCAAGATCGAAGATAGCCACTACTCGGAAAAAGAAGTTCTTGCTATTTCAGCTGGTATTGAGCACAACTCACTTCATCCACTCGCAAAAGCCATCGTAGAAAAAGCTCACGAAGAAAAAATAAAATTCGATCACGCCACAGACGTGAAAGAAATTATTGGACATGGAATAAAGGGCTCACTCGAGGGAAAAACATATCATCTCGTTCGCCCAAAAGAAGATCACGGGATGGCCATCGAACTCCTCCTCGAGGACAAAAAAATAGCCATGTTTCACTTCGAAGATCAGATCAAATCCGACACCATTTCGACACTCACGCAGATGCAAAAATTCGGATTAGAGACGCTCATGTTCACAGGTGATAAAAAAATAGCCGCAGAAAAAACCGTGGAAAAACTCGGAATCAAAATGGAAATAAAGGCGGAATGCACACCAGCAGATAAACAGAAGGGGATCGAGGATCTCAAGAAATCCGGAAAAATTACCGCCATGGTTGGTGATGGAATCAATGATGCTCCAGCGCTTGCTCTTGCGGATATTGGCATGGTCTTCAGTAACGAAGAACAGACCGCCTCATCAGAAGCAGCGGACATCGTCTTCCTCGGAGGTGACTTCAACCATGTACTTCGATCGATCCACATCGCCCAGAGAACCATTAAAATCGCGATGCAAAGTATCGGGTGGGGAATTGGTCTCAGTATTGGTTGTATGATTTTCGCGGCATTTGGATTTATCATTCCAATGGTAGGCGCGATCATCCAAGAGCTCATCGACGTCGTCGTCATTATCAACTCACTCAGAGCTTCAAAATCGGAAGGCGTCAAGCTATTATAAAGCACCATAATATAAAGGATGAATGCTCTCTACTCCTCTTAAAAAAGTCCTCTCCACAAACTCCAAACACCTGGAGCTTCTCGAGAGTGTCGGGGTAAAAACAGTAGAAGATTTCATGTACTACTTTCCACGATCGTATACCGACGCCTCAGGCATCACACCAATCGCCGATGCAAAAGAAGGAGAAGCTCAAACATTCAGTGGAATTCTCAGTAATTTTTTCAGCAAGAAGTTGCAAGGCGGACGCCAATTTACAAAGGCAGTTTTAACCGACGATAGTGGATCAATCGAACTCGTCTGGTTCAATCAGAAATTTATCACGCACATGTATAAATCAGGCATGCACGTTTTCGTGACGGGTAAGCCAAAATTAAACATGCGAAAGTTATCACTCGCCGGTCCAACCATCGAACACAAACGCGAAGAACAACTTCACACAGGACGCATCGTTCCCATCTATCATGAAACAGAAGGGCTTAATTCCAAATGGATTCGTGAAAAAATGCGACCAGTATTAAACGAATTTTTGAAGCACGTCGAAGAGTATCTTCCGGAAGAAATTCTCAAGAAAGAAAAACTCATGGCGCTCAAAAAAGCCATCGAACTCGTGCACTTCCCAGAAGAGGTTGAAGATCTAGAGAAAGCCAAAAAACGACTTGCATTCGACGAGTTATTTTTACTCCAACTCAAGGCCATTCACAAAAAATGGCTCTGGCAACACTCGGACATTTCAAAGATAAAAAGACATCTCATCGACAAAGAGCATCTCATAACAATGCTCGGAAAACTTCCATTCAAACTCACAGGAGCACAACAAAAAACACTCGATGAAATTATCGACGACCTCGAAAAAGACATCCCAATGTCACGCCTTGTACAAGGAGATGTTGGCTCAGGAAAGACCGTTATTGCAGGTCTCGCAGCGCTCTCTATGATCAAAAATGGACACCAGGTCGCCCTCATGGCACCAACAGAAATTCTCACCAAACAGCACTACAAAACGCTCTATAAATTTTTCCAACAGTACGGAATCAATATTCAGCAAGTCCTTGGATCCACACCAGCAAAACAAAAAGAGGAGATTATCAAACAACTCAAAACAGGAACATGCGACTTCGTCATTGGCACACACGCACTCATTCAGGAAGACGTTGGGTTCAAAAAACTCGGCCTCGCCATTATCGATGAGCAGCACCGATTTGGCGTTAAACAGCGCGATACACTCAAATCTCATGGCGTTCCGCACCTCTTAAGTCTCTCCGCTACGCCAATTCCGCGAACCCTCGCGATGACACTCTACGGCGATCAAGACCTCTCGGTTATCGATGAACTTCCTCCTGGCAGAAAACCAATCGAAACACACATCGTTCCAGAAAAAAAACGTAAAGACGCCTACAACTGGATTCGTGAACAAGTAAGAAAGGGGAGACAAGTCTTCGTCGTCTGCCCGCTTATTGATGAATCCGATGAGCTCGAAATTCGCTCGGTCATGCAAACATACGAAGAACTCAGTAAACACATCTTCCCAGAACTCAAAGTTCACTACCTTCACGGAAAAATGAAACAAGAAGAAAAGGATGAAATAATGGCTCAATTCAGCGAAAACACGATCAACGTACTGGTCTCAACCTCCGTCATCGAAGTCGGCATCGACGTCCCAAATGCAACAATCATGATTATCGAAGGCGCCGAACGTTTCGGACTTTCACAACTTCATCAATTTAGAGGACGAGTAGGAAGAGGCGAACACCAATCGTATTGTTTTTTATTCACGAACAAAGAATCACAAAACTCCACGAAGCGACTCGCCGCCATGGTGAAATACCAATCAGGTTTCGCCCTCTCTGAAATCGATCTCGAAATGCGCGGACCAGGCGAACTTTACGGCGTACGCCAATCAGGAATCCCCGACTTAAAAATGGCATCACTCACCGATGCCCACACCATTTCAAAAGCACGTCATTATGCAACTGAACTCATAAGTAAAGATCCAGAATTAATACATTATCCAACACTCAAAACAAAACTCACAAAAATCGAATCAGTATACGTAAATGATTAAAATCAAAAAACCGCCCAAAAAAACCCCACGAGAAATTTCAATAAAACGATCTAATCCCCGACTTTTTAATGATCTCGCGTCCTAGGGGCAGTTTTGATGTTTTTGGCTTAAATAAGCCAAAAATTAGAGGTATTTAAAGCAGAAAAGGCCGAATTCATGCCAATTTTTCGAATAGAGAGGTGGGGAAGTGGGTATAGATTTTGTGCGTGCGCACAAAACATAAACACACAACAATTTGCTACATATAAAAAATCATAGTGAACACATCTGCACACGCAGACTTTACAAAAAACAGCTACAAAAACATACACAACAAAAAACCCAGAAAAAATAACTAACACACATAAAAAATAAACGGGTCAAGCACTCGACTACCCAGGCTGCCAGTACTTTGTACAAGATACATTGTACAAAGTCTCTGCTTTAGGGCATTCAGCTTTGCAAAGCTGAAATCTAGATCCCCTTTATCATATAGGTTCCTTCGAGTTTATATCCCGTTTTTCTATAATACTCACGCACCCCTACTCCGCTGATGATGGCCATTTTTTTAAAGCCTGCGGCACGTGAAATCTCTTCCGCCTTCGCTAGCAAAGTCTTTCCTAGACCAAAATGCTGCTGAGCTCCCTCTTCACGATCATTTAAAGGGATGTGCATGCCATAAACATGAAGTTCACGGATCAACGCACAACCCTCAAGTTCTTTGATGAAGTGCTTCTTCCCCGTGTAATACTGCGAAGGAAATCGTAAACGGATGAATCCGCAAATTTTATCAGTAACAGGATCCTCCCACTGAATAAAGAACTCATGACCACCAGATGCATCGTACTCGGTGACGCGCATACGAAGGTCCTGAGGATCAACCACCGTGTCACGAACCTCGCGACAACGAATACATCTACACGGAGCCAGCCCTCGCTTTTTCATTTCTTCATGGACAACTTGGCGGAGATTAGAAATCTTCGAACCGTCGACAATCGTTGGTGCGGGAATATCGCGATACAAACGCGTCACGCGCACATATTCAGGAATGAGCGGCTTGACCTTACACATGAGATCGACAAGAACCTCGTCGGAGTAAGCCCTGAACTCACCGCGCTTGTGCATCTTTTCCAGAACCGACCACGGAACCACCATCGTTGGATAGATTTTCATCCAGTCCGGACGGAAGTCAGGATTATCGAACAACTCCTTCATCATCTCAAAATCGCGCTCAGGCGTGGAGCCATAGAGATTTGGCATCATATGAGCGTTGACCTTGAAACAACCATCCTTGAGCACTTGCATGCAGCGTGCGACGTCTGCGATGGTATGCCCACGTTGATTGAGAGCATAAATCTCGTCATCGAGACACTGAACACCAATTTCGATTTTGGTGGCGCCGAGCGTAGCGAGGCGACGAACCTCTTTTTCATCAATGTGATCTGGTCGGGTTTCAAAAGACAAACCCACGCAACGATTTTCAGCCGTCTCGTTCAACTGCTGCGCCTCCAATAAACTTCGCGAAGGCTTCAATGGATAATTCAACGCATTAAAAATTTGTCTCGTAAAAGCAGTCTGATAAGCATGTGGGTAAAACGAAAATGTTCCACCAGAAACGATAATTTCAACCTTATCGGTCTCATGTCCCGTCCGCTGCAAACTATCAATTCGATTAAGCGTCTGTTCATACGCGCCAAAGTCATTCAAAATCGCACGCATAATCGCCGGCTCATTCGACAAATAACTTTTCGGCATATTCGGCTCAGTCGGACAAAAAATACACTTTCCAGGGCAGGGGAAGGCCTTCGTAATAACCGTAATAGAGACGATTCCAGACATCGATCGCACTCCCCTTTTTCGAAGAAGTTTCATAAACTCAGAATCAGTTTTCACACCCTTCTCTTTACACATCTCACGGTACGCCTCAACAAGCTCCATATTCGTCGGAGCACCAACTTTATAATGGGTTGAGTATTGATTCTTAAGCACTTGGAGTGACTTCTGATCCTTCACTTTCAGCTCCATCGCTTGTTTCACTAATTGTTTGAGAGTATCATTTATGGGCATATCGCAGCCCATTGTACCATATATGAGACAAAAAATAGCAGCCAAACTCCTCGAAAAAGTAAAGCTGGATTACGACGAAATTGCAGCAGACTTCTCGATGACCCGGCAACACGCCTGGAAAGAATTCGAGCTCTTCGAACCCTACATCAAGCCAAACACCTCGATTGCCGACATTGGCTGTGGAAACGGCCGCCTCATTCGTGAACTCAAATATGACGAAACATACACCGGTGTCGATGTTAGCCAAAACCTCCTTGATCAAGCAAAAAAGCTATTCCCCCATCACACGTTTCTCCTGGGAAGTCTTCTTCAAATTCCAATCCCAGACAACTCCATCGATACCACATTTGCGATCGCCTCCCTTCATCACATCCCATCAAGCGAACTCCGAGAAAAGGCAATTGACGAACTCTATCGCATCACCAAACCTGGTGGCTACGTTGTCATTACCGTGTGGAATCTTTGGCAAAAGAAATATTGGAAATCAATTTTAAAAGCCACATTGAAAAAAGCTATCTATGGGCCGTATGATATCAACGACCTCTTCATTCCTTGGCAGAACAAAGTCTATCGATATTATCACGCCTTTTTCAAACCAGAACTCAAAAGGCTCCTCTCTCCAAAATTCCGCATCATCAAGCTCGAAACAACCGCATCACACAATTTTTTAGCCATATGCCAGAAACCCGAACAGACCGAGTAACTATTATGCAAGTGCCATTCGACACGCTCACTCGACAACAGTTCGTGGAGAAAATTTTCACGTATTTCGATTTCGATTCACAACATCACATCGCAACTCCAAATCCAGAAATGCTTCTCGCAGCGCAAGAGGATCAGGAATTTTTGGCACTCCTCAATCTCACCGATCTCAACACTCCTGATGGTATTGGAATT
>JBBIGU010000031.1:0-12033 GCA_037447365.1 Candidatus Peregrinibacteria bacterium
TGCTTCGATGGCCCATACACCGATCGCTCGTCGTAAACTTTTGCAGATGGCACTTGTTGGAACGGGGGTGGTGACGGGGTTGACGCTTACGCCGCGCGCTGCGCGCGCGGAAGACGCCAGCAGTGCTGACGCAGGAAGCTCTGATGGCGGTAGTTCCCAGGATGGCATGAGTTCGCCTGATACGTCTCCACCTATTATCAAAACTCTTCCTATATTCGTGAACTGGAGAGGTGGGGCGAATACACAATTTTTCTCACGACATTATGGACCAGGCGCACCTGAAAGTACCAATGGACCTATCGTTGCTCCTCCTCAGACTCAGCTAGGTGTTCCTCCAGGATATCTCATGGTTACGTCAGCTAACGGAACTGGGACAGAACACTTCTTTCATAAGCGACCGGATATTCTAGTTATGGATGTTAATCATAAGACTAATAGTCATCAGGATGGCTATAATCTTGCAACTACTGGAGACCTTAATGGCGATGTTCCTTCTCCGCCTGTTTTGTATGCGTATCGTTATCGTCCATTGTCACCATTTGCCCATGCGGTTGGCCCAAATGTAGGACTTCCAGCTACCGGTGGACTTCCTGTCGGTGCGAATAGTCTCGATACCGGTAAACTCAAAAAAATTGCTCAGCCAAATATCACTGGTAATAATGAGCTGATCTTTCCAAATCAAGTCGTTGGTTATTTGACGACTCTGAATAATGCTGAGATTCAGAAAGTTATGAATGGAAACTTTTTACCAAGAATGAAGCGATTTGCGAATGGTCTCGCACAGACTCAAAATGCTTCCGCTGAAATTCAAAAACTGCTCGACCTTATAGGGAAGATTAATCAGGCAAAAAATAATCCATATCTTGCTGCGACTATGATTGCTATCGCGCTCTTCAAGGAGGGTTATTTGGCGAGTTTGTCTTTGGCGAGAGGTGGTTGGGATAATCACAGGGAGTCGATGGGTACGAAGTCGATGCCGATGTTTGATACCGAAGTGAAGGCTTTTGATGCGATGATGGCTTATGCTGAAGGTCAAAAAGATCCTACATTTGATGATATTGGTATTTTTGTTACGACTGATTTTTCACGGAAAAAGATTGGAAATGATGAGGCGGCTCACTGGCCGATCGGTTCGTGGTATGTCATGGGAGGTCCAGTAAAGGGTAAGGGCCCAAGGCGTGTTGGTATTACTGACGATGAACAAGAACTTGTAGGTGAACAAGCTACCGGCGCTGATGCGATGCAACACATACGCAATTTGCTTGGTATTGGAGATACAAACTTTCCAGTAAAGACGTTGATTCCAGACCTTACGAGTCCACATAGAATCCAGGATATTTTAGATAATCAATAATACCGCAGTAGTTAAAATAGTAATTTCTTATGACAAAAATTCATCAGCCACATAACGATGTAGTAGCTGTGACCGACACAATTGGTTCTGCTGCACGAGTTGTTCCAGAGATGGTTCCTGATGCAGGTCGTCGAGGTTTTCTTCGATTGATTGGTACCGGAATAGCCCTTGCTACTGCGGCTGCTTGTGCACCGGCTGGTTATGATAAAAATGCTTTAGCTGAAGGTGGCGCTGATGGTTCTTCTGGTGGAGGAGGTGGCACCATCGATCCAAATGCTACTTGCCCGGATCAACCAGATCTTATTGATCAGTTCCGTAAGTTGCCGGTTAACAACTGTACTTCATGTCATGCAACAGGAAAAATTGGTGAGCCTGGCTGGGTTGCTGATGATGGAACTCATGGTCCGGTTGCGCTACAGCATCATTTCGATACATTTTTATCAAAGGGCGCGAAAGATGCTCCAGGAGGTGGATCTTGGGTTGCTGAGTATGCACAGGGTCATGTCAAAAAACCAGATGGAAGTGTTCATGGAGGAGGACCACAGGAGCTTACGCCGGACCAGATTAAGGCTCTCACGAAGTTTCACGATAGTGCTTCTCAAGTTGCTCCTGGTAGCCAGGTTTCATTGACGGTTAATCAGGCATGTAATGCAGGAGCTTTTGCCCTTGATGATAAGGCGTTTTTTGAGAAGGTGAAGTTTCATTCGCCCGATGGCGTGTATGCTAAGTTTTTGAGAAATGTGACTGGTGGAGTGATGCCTGCAACGGCTCCTGGTTTCAAGAATAACAATGCTCTCAGAAGTGCTCTTATGGATGCTACGGGTTATGTTGGTTTTTATAACTGGCTTGTCACGAAAGTGAATGACTTTACTCAGACGAAATTTTACGAAGGAAATAATGATGCCATTGATTTTCTCGGTACCGTTTTTGGAGTGAACTGGGCACAGTTCGATAATGACGAGCTTGCTCGTGGCCCTGGAAACCTCATGGCATATATCGTTTTGAATAATCGTTCTATTCAAGAGTTTATTACCGCTCATTATCTGGTAGCCCCTGGACATAAAAATCCTGCTCAATTTGGTAATCCAGATGAGTTTTGGCCAGGACGTTTGGTGGCTTTTGATCCGAATAAAGATGCACAAGGTAAGCCTCACCCCGTGGCTCCGGTGAGTGGTCTTGCAACAGATCCTCTTTGGCAGGGGCGTGTTGGTACGAGTGAGACGAATATTGGTCGACATCGTGCATGGGAGATTCTTCGACGATTCTTCAATTTCGATGTTCTCGATATTGGTTCACGAAATGTCGTGGCTCCGAAGACGGCTACTCTCCCAACGCTGACCTACCCTGCTTGTGTGGCCTGTCACGGAACTCCAATGGATCATGTGGCTGCGTCATTCTGGGATTATCAGAAAAATGATGGTACGTATAAGCACAATCCAAAATTACCAGCAGATTTTCCATTTATCGCCTTAAATGGTCATAAGATTGCTAACGATGATCCCGACCGACTTGGAAAGATGATGTCGATTATTGCGGCTGATGAAAATCCTGATATTCCATTTGCGAAGTCGATGGCGAGAATGGCCTTCACGATGCTTATGGATCGTGATCCGGTTAAATCGCCACGACTTGGGGTAGAGGATTATGATGCCAAGATGAAGCGTTTTACAGTTGAAGATAGATTCTTAACTGATATGGCGCAATTTTTGAAGGCGAATAATTATAATTTCCGTGCACTCATTGTTGAGATGGCTATGAGTCCTTGGTTTGCGGCAAATGGCGAGACGACAGGACCATTAACCCCTAATGAGGAAGTTCAGTTGGAGTTTGTTGGTCCAGGTATGATTAGCCCAGAACAACTTCTTATGCGTTTGCGACAGATATTCGGAAATGCTGTGTATGATCTTGGAATGGTGAAGTTAATTATGAAGGATTATGTTTTAGATTTGGGTGGTATTGATTCGAAAGCGGTTACTATTCGTAATTCCGATCCAAATGCTGCGAATACATTGATGAGGCTTTTTGTAAGTCAAGAAGCGGATAAAATGGTTCAAGAAGATCTTGCCAAGACTCCACAAAATCGATGGTTGTTCAAGGATTTAAACTTCGGAAATGGTCCGGTTGAAGCTCCGACCAAACCTCTTACCAATGAGCCAAATCCTGGGGTTGAACAAATGTATAGAGCTACACTTGCGAGAATTCATGCGTACGCTTTTGGTAGGTTTTATGATCCAAATAGTTCTGAAATTACGGCTGAATTGAAGAAATGGAATGATATCTGGATGCTTACGCTCAACAATCTTCCTGGTCCTAAAATGGCAAGTACTCATGTTCCAAAAGGAACCGATGGTACTGATCCTACAGGTGTAAAACGAGCTTGGGGTGCCTATATGGCGGGCTTGATTGCGAGCATGGACTTCAATAGTTAGTCATAGGTGGTTTACTTGTACGTCGTGTTATAATGGACTCAACCCATTATTTTATCCGTATGGAATATTCACAGGATTCTCGCCTGAAGGTTTTGGAAGATCGCGTAGCCGCTCTTGAAAAAGCTGTTTTTGAAGGAGAGCAAAGGAGTTTTTCGGCGATGCCTTCTGGTAGGCCTTCCGAATATACAACGATTCATAATGGGCCACGTCAGCCGGATTCGATCACGTTGGCGTTTCAGTGGCTTGCGAAAGATTGGTTGATGAAATTGGGAGCGTTTTTGTTGTTGCTCGCGGTTGGATGGTTTGTCCGATATGCCTTTATTCAAAATTGGATTGGTCCGAGCATGAGGATTCTTCTTGGAATGGTTGCTGGACTTATGTTGTTTGCGCTTGGAAATTTTGTGATCTTGTCGCGGCGAGTTCCGGGCCAAGTGTTAGTGGCCACGGGTGTCACCATGCAGTTCATTACCATGTTCGCTGCGCGCAACGTCTATGATTTTTTTACACCGATGAGTGCTTTGATTATCATGGGAGTTATTGTTGTGTGTATGGCCGCATCTGCGGTTATTCATAACTCTAAGCAGCTTGCTATTCTGGCTTATTTTGGAGGACTTATCGCTCCATTTCTCGTCAATGCTCCAACAACAGATCATATTGGACTTCTTCGATATGTCTTCATTCTGGATCTGGGTGTTTTTGCGCTTATTGCGTTGCGTAGTTGGAGAGTTCTTCTTCTCTTGTCTCTTCTTGGTACGGGCTTTTATTCACAGACATTTGGAAATGTTTCTCAGTCTGCCGCATGGATTTTTATGGGACTTTTCTATGCATTTTTCCTCTTTTCCCAGGTTTATGTCTCAATAAAAACAACGACCGTAACGATCATCGATACAATCATTATTGGTCTCAGTTCTCTTTTCTTCTTGGGATGGACGAGTGGTTTTGTTTCTCACGAATGGCAGGGGATCGTGATGGCTACTGTTGGTTTTGCCCCTCTTCTTGTTGCACTGACTTTTTCTCATCAACAAGGCATAAAACAAGCTGATCGATCAATAATGTATCTGTATCTTTCTGCTGCAATTTTTCATTTTGTTGGTGGAACGATCTTTCAGTTTGATGGCGAGATGCTTGTTACGATTCTTTCTTTAGAATCTGTTCTTCTTGTTATCCTTGCTGCTTTTGCTGTGAAAAGTTCTGTGGCTACTGAAGTTATTTCTCCGTTTTATCTTTTGCCTTTCGTTCTTTCTCTTTCTGAAGATAGTTTCTCTCGAGAAGTTTGGATGAATCGTTCGCTTTTCGGAGATCATTTTTTTGCAGTTCTTTCTTTGGCTCTTGCAGCTATGATCGCGGCGGTCATGCTTAAACGCATTGTTTCTGACAAGTATGAACTCATGATATCTCACACTATTGTCGGATCGATTTTTTCTTTGAGTTTTGTTTGGCTCGTTTTGCATAATCTCATCCAACCGGAAAGCACAGCTCGAGGTATTGCTCTCGTTATCTTTTCGCTTGTTGGAGTTGGATTGTTCTTTTATGGAGTCAGATCCCAAGCAAAAACATATAGACTCTTCGGAGACTTCATTTTGGGCGGTGTCGTTTTGAGACTCCTCGCTGTTGAGGTTTGGCAGATGCCACTCATCGGACGTGTGATCACCTTCTTACTCATTGGGCTTCTCCTTCTCGCTACGGCGTTTTTTGAGAAGAATTCGAAGAGTGAAAAGTAGAAAAGTATCTAACGTCGTCAAGGCTTAAACTCCCTTGATTTATTGACTCTCATTTTGGATCAGCCTATGGTTTTTACAAAAGTAAATTCTATAGTATGGCTGATCTTTCTGGGAGTGAGAGTAGAGAGCTATCTGAGCTTCTCTTTCATCCACACATAGCAGCAATTCAAGCGTTGGTGGCCAAGAATGTCGCTCTTGCCTCTATTCTTGGTGAACAGCATACAACACAGCCTTTTTCTACGGCCCACCAACTTATGGAGGCTTTCCAGGGAAAGTTAGCTGCTGCTGGACAGACTGGTTCAGATGCGATGATGGCGGCGAAGGAACAGTATGCCGATTTGATTCGATCGGCAGGCATTACTGATGAGGATTTGATTAATCTTTTTCAGCGAGTTTGGATTTATAGTCGACTGACAAATCCTACAAATGAACTTCTTGAAGAGGCTATTTCGGCTATTGATGGAACAGAAAAAACGGCGGTTTTTGCCTCAGGACTTGCGGCTATCGATGCGGCAGTTCGACAGTTTGTGCCACCTGCGTCACGTGAAGGTGGACTTTACAAGAAAGGTGGAAAGATCATGGTTGTTGGAAGTATTTATGGTGGAACGTATGCACAGTTGATGAATATGTGCGCTGAAACCGGTCGAGAATTTGCTCACTTATCGATCAGTGACTTTGTTGAACAAGGTCTTCCAGACGATGTTTCTATGGTTCTCTGTGAATCGAGTAATAATCCAACATTGAAAGTCGTTCCATTGCAATATATTGCACAGGAGGCGAAGCGGGTTGGCGCTGTGTCTGTCTGTGATAATACGTTCACTCCTTTGACCGTGCGTCCTGCTGAGCATGACATCGATCTTACGATTACTTCTATGACGAAGTATTTTAACGGACAGAGCGAAGATTTGGGAGGAAGCGTTTCTGGGAAAGCGGAACTTATTCATACATTTTTAGATCTTCATTCAGGAAGAAGAATGCTTGGTGGTGCGATCATGGCACCGCGTGTGGCGAAGGAATTTTTACAACATTTAACTGATCTTCCAGAGCGTCTTTTGAGAGCTACACAAAATGCAAAAGGTGTTCGAGAAGTGGCTACACGTCACGGTTTTCGGGCAAGAACGCTTGAGGATTCTTCGACATATACTACGATACGAAATCAAGCGATACCATCGAGTCTTGGTAATGGAATGGTTGCTCTTTTTCTTGATAATGCCGACCAGGCAACCGCCTTCGTTGATGAGATGATTCGTAAGGGCGTTGGCTCTGGTGCGGTTAGTTTGGGTTCACATACTACGTATTATTGTATTCCTGCCCAGACCACCCACTCTGAAATGCCACAAGAGGAGTTGGATCGTATTGGCATTACTCCAGGTTTGGTTCGTATTTCTTGCGGACTAGAACCGGATCTTATTGAGAGATTCGAAGAGGTTCTTTCGAGCTTTTCGAAATAATTTTTTGAAGATTTGCTTATGAATATTCAAGATTTTGCCCGTACTGAAGTTGCCGACGCCCTTCCTGCTTCACAGGATGATGTTTATCGTCTTTGTTATTCGTATCTGGAAGGTCTTTTCGGGATGAGCAAGGATGTCGTGAATAATTTGACGCAGGTTTTGTGGCAACAGCATGGTGATATGCTCTTGAAGATGGCTGCTGATTTACGATCTGGCGCTCTTACTTCGCGAGAAGCTGGAAATCGCTTGTCGGAGCTCATTCGAACGGATCAAATTATCTATTCTGGACACGCTGATACGGTATTTAAGCGGCGTTTCGACGATACTCGATCTCATATTGGAGATAGGATTCGTTTTGTACAGGCAGATGCTGATGGTAGACGAAAGATTTGTATGGATCGTGCGAAGCAGTATATAGAACGATCTACTCAGAGTGGTAGTATGACGAGACAAGCACTTCTTTATCTTGTTGAACATCCGGGAGAAGAGGTTTCTGATGAGGTTTTGAAGGATGTTATTGCTGGCAATACATATCATCGTTCATTTACTCAACCAAAAAACTTACTTGCTAGCTGGAAACAAAAATTTTCTCCTTCTGAGTTGTTTGTTATTGAGCGAATTGCTGGAAAGGGATTCAAAATGAAATTTACGCTCTATCCTGATTTGCAAGATGTGCATTGTGTCGCTGCAGAACCAGTCGCTGCAGAACCAGAGGATAAACCACAACTATTAGCACCTTTCTCTATTGATTCATCGAAATTATCTGCCATACAGCAAAGATCTCGTGATTGGGTGGCGCGACATATTATGTCGAATCAACAAGACTTAAGAATTTTAGCTCATTATTTTATTCAGTTTTTTGGTAAGGTTGTAACAGATGCCGATATTAAGGCACTGGAGGTCGAGAAACGGAAATCTGCTCCCGCAATTAACTTTGCTAATGCATTGCATATTGTGGCGAATTTGCGAAAAAAACATATGGATGTTCCCTTTGTAATTGTGATCGTAGAAGGTGGGTATCAGATGATTCCTGCAGAAATGGTTCGACCGTTAACGTCTCTTGGATCTTCTATTTTTCCGCCTGCTCCGGAAAAGCCAGCAGAAGCAGTTGATCCAGTAGCACAAAGGGCTCTTACTTGGGCTCAAAATTATCCTTATGATCGTAATAACAACGTATTGCGAAGAGTTTTTCTTCATCTTGCAGCAAAATATCCTCAGAAGTTGGCACTTGTTCAGGTAGCTCTTGATCTCAATCTTTCTGCTAATGTCATATTGGCCGCTGTTGAAGCGCATGAAAAACAGATGCGAAATAAACGCTTTGGCCAAGATTTCCGATTAGATCATGACGTCGATACTTTCGCAAAAGGAAAGCCACACTACCTGCAATTACTCAAGTGCTAGTTAGTAGTTCATAATATTTCTTACTGGAGCCGTCGAGGAGAATCAAACCCCCGACCTCCCCCTTACCAAGGGGGTGCTCTATCACTGAGCTACGACGGCGTGTGGTGAGTCGCGAAGTATTCCTTTTGTAGGGATGTGTTCGCTGACTGAAACTGCGGGGAGTTTAGCAAAAATGTGGTTTAGGTGGAAGTCTCATTTGCCGTGATGCTGAATTGGTGTCCTTTGGGTTTGAGGTTTAGCTTTGAAAAACTCTGCTTTTCGAGGCAGTGTGCCTGTGCTATCCTGTGTTGGCTTTCGGTTCGTTTTAGCTTTGTTCGCCGTAGGGGCGTGGTGAAGTGGTATCATACCGGTCTCCAAAACCGTTGTTGCGGGTTCGATTCCCTCCGCCCCTGCCAGATTAATTTGCTTTAGATTCTTTCTTCTGTTTTTCTAGGAAGTTTTTTCCGATTTGTTTTCCAATGATTGTGCCGATGAGGGCGCCTGCGACGAAGTCGGAGAACCAGTGAATGTTTGTGGAGATGCCGATGCCGATGTAGGCAGCAATGATGACGGCGGTGTATTTGATGATGGTGTTTTTTTGGTAGATGGCCCAGATGGTGAAGGCAACCGAGAAGGCGACAGTAGTGTGACTAGAAGGCCAGCCCCAGAAGATGCCGCCTTTGAGAAAACCGAAATGAAATTCTCGACTGAGGGTGTCGATGCTGACGAGGGGATTGGTGTTGAGGTTGTCGAAGATTGCACTTCGATGAATGGCTGGATGGGCTCTTCCTGTGAAAGCCTTGTATGTTGATGAGACAAACCATCCCATAAATGCGGCTTGTGCTAGAGCGTAGGCGGTTATGATATGATGACGATTTTTTTTGATACTTCCGATGATGTAGAGAAAGAGGGGAATGAGAATTGGTAGCGTTCCTCCTACGAAAGTTGCAGGGAAGAGAATTGATTGAAGTGTTGTGTTTCTTGTTGATGAAAAGTACCAGCCGTCAAAACCGCTCGTGACGAGTATTGTTGTGAGGGTGATCGCGAAAAGATGAACATATAGGTTGTTTCCAGAGAGGGTTTTTACGAGGTTTTCCCGGAATTTGTAGAGAATAGTTTGCGTCATTGAGTGTATTCTACTCTGTATATTTGCGTGCTTCAATTCAGCTTCCAGATTGTATTGAAATTTTTGCTGTGTAGACGGAGTTTTTCCCATGTGGTAGCAGTTTCTTGTTGCTAATTGTTTATGATGCTCCTATGATGATAGCTAGTGTTCTCGTCAGGTCTGCATTATTCCTTTCCTCTGGTTATGAATAGCGTCCCCGGTCCATCGGCAACACAACACAGTTTCAATCTCGATACAGATTCTGCTCCCTATTCAGTCATTAGTCAGCACCATGCTAATCTTGTTGATCGTTTTGCTCGTGATACGGAGATTTGTCATATCGTAACAAAGCTTCTCGATCATCTCGATACTCGACATATTGAAGAGCAGCTTATGTGTCAGCGAGTGGGTGGACAATATGACCATGCTGCTGTTGAACAGTTTCAACAATTATCTATCGATCTCTTCAATCAACTTGCCGCGCTAGGTGTTCATCTTTTTCATATTCCAGAGGGGTGTGAAAATTATAACGATTGTTCACCTGAAGATCTTGTTGCGATGTATAAACAGCTCGCGGTATATCGTCCTCAGTTTGAACTTGGAACTTTTCCTTTGGCTGGTGTTGATCCACTTTCTACACGTTTACGTCCAGATGAGCGCTTGAAGAATCAACAAAATTTTCGTTTAATTGTTGCAGCTGAGTTGCCCAATTATTCTGTTGTGAGGCAAACATATACGGCATCAAGTAGGCCTTTTCGAAGTAAACTCGGAAGATTTTTGCCAGATAAGCAGGTGGAATATCATCCTAACCAAAAAGATGCTAAGCAGTTCCTGTATTATCTTGAACGAGAAATTTTACCAAATCTTCGTCGGGCTGTTGCAAACTATACTGCGATTTTACATGCAAATCTTCTTAAACCTATTGCTTCCGGCGATTGCAGTGTGCGTACGATGAAGCTTCTTGAGCATATGTATTATATTCACGATCGTGCTGTTGTTATCCTGGGGCAGCTTGGATTTTTGGCCGTTCAGGGTGGTCAAGAACTGGCTTCAAAATCTATAAATATTCAACTTACCATGGACGATATTCACACTCAGCTTATTCAATTTGGTTTTTTGGAAATAGAGTGGGCACAAGATCATGAACATCACCATGATCATTCTCCTCACAAGCACTATGAAAATTAAGAGTTATATTATTTTTGTATTTACCGTTCTTTTCCTTTCTGGATGCGCCTTTTTGGTTCCTTCTGTGAAGCGTGAAGTTCCTGTTGATAGGGACTCTTTCCGTATGTCTCGACCATCAGGTGTTTTTGAGCATGGATCTCGTGAAAAAAAAGTTGTGGCCCTGACATTTGATGCCGACATGACACCGAAGATGAAAAAAGATTTGGAGAATGGATTTGTGAAGAGTTGGTTTGATGAAAAAATTCCAGAAATTCTCGAGAAAAATCATGTGCCTGCGACCATTTTTATTACAGGTATGTGGGCGGAAATGTATCCAGATGAAGTAAAGAAGTTGGCAGCGAATTCTCTTTATGAAATCGGAAATCATAGTTACGATCATGCGGCATTTCATATGCCATGTTATGGCTTAGGTGAGGCAAAAGATAAAGAAGAGGAAATTATAAAAACGCAGAAAATCTTGCAATCACTCACTGGTGTTTTTCCGAAATATTTTCGATTTCCAGGTGGATGTGGTGTAAAAACGGATGTTGATTTGGTGAGTGATTTAGGAATGCAAGTTGTTGGATGGGATGATATTTCCGGTGATGCATATATTCGTGATCATGCTGATCCGATTATTTCTCACACTATTTCACAAGCAAAAAATGGATCTATTATTGTGATGCATTTTCATGGTGGGACAACAGCACCGCAAACTTCCCGCGCACTTCAAGGTGTCATTGATGGCTTACGTAAGCATGGATTTGAGTTTGTGAAAATTTCTGATTTGGATGTGAATCAGAAATAATTTTTTCTCGTGTGATTTTTGTAATTCGATTTTAAGAATTCGAAAAGCCCTACTTTTGAAAGTAGAGCCCGAGTGAGGACGGAGTGAGGAACGCCGAACACTCACGGAAACGTTTCTATATATATCTTAATCGCGATGTTTCATAGCTACAAGTGAAAATGTTTTTCATCATATGTGTATATGCTCGGCAATTGCAGAAAATCTTATTACGTGTATTCTCTGAGGTACGTATTATGATTTCATTTTTCTCTTATGGCTTATAACGCTAAACCGCTTCCATTCAACCTTCGTCGTATTGGTAATATTTCTGAAAAGGCACTCGAAATCCATCACGATAAACTGTATCAGGGATATGTGAACAAAAAAAATGAGATTGAGGAAAAACTCAAAACAGTTGATCGTGCGACCGGAAATAATGTGACATATAGTGATTTTCGTTCACTTAAATTAGAGGAAACATTTGCTGCGAATGGAGTTTATCTTCATGAAGATTACTTCAGTGTTCTCGGTGGTGAGGGGCAAAATCCTTCGGATGCTCCTGAACTCTCTGAAGCGATTACGGCTGAGTTTGGATCTGTTGATGCGTGGATTGCTGATTTCAAGGCGTGTGGTGCCTTT
>JBBIGU010000032.1:0-11677 GCA_037447365.1 Candidatus Peregrinibacteria bacterium
TGGGAAGACGCGTTTTTCAGCAGAAAAAATATGAGGGTGGTTGAGTTTTTTGATTGTCTCTCCAGTTTTGAACTTGTCCATGCAGAGGCGAGAGGCGAGCGCATGCGAGCCGTTGAAGTGTTTATGATGTTTATCGAGAAGCTCCTGAATGGTTCCATCTTCTCCTATGCCACCATGAAGTCCGAGAAAGACAAAACCATCATGTTTAAGAAATTCTGCGAATGTCATTTTTCTCGGCTGAAAGAGGTTTTCCGAGGCCTCACCTGGTCTCAGTGCGAGCTTCAGAAGTACCTGATTTCGATGGGTTTTGAGCCATGAAGCATTTTTTTCTGCGGCGTTGAGCATTCCTGCAATTTCTTCAACGGTGTGATTCAGTGCGAAGTTGTATGGCGTGTGCCACATTTCATTTTCGCCAGTCATTATATAAAGTTGTGCGTCGTATTTTTCACTGCGTTTAAGTTTGAGCCAGACATTTGTTGCACTCATGAGAGAAACTTGTCGTTCAGCAGATGTGCCGCCGCCGATGACATTGATGGGTTCTTTTTTTGTGGATTTTTGTGAATTCGCCTGCGGAGCCATACTGAGCTTTTCTGGCAACTGTAAGCCATAATCTGCTGCTGCTCTTCGGATGATATACATAAGTACATCGCGATGTGTGAATCCAACTTGCGAGGCTTGCTGAAAGAGAAAGCTGTTCTGCTCCATACCTGATATTGGGTTGAAATCGGAAAACCAGATGCCGCCGTCTTTGAGAAGCCAGCCGTCAAATCGTCCGAAGTGTCGCATGCCCAGTACAGAAAAAAGTTGCTCGCCCATAGTTTGAATAAGAGCGATCTGGTCTTGCGTGAAGCGTGGAGGGCAGTGATATTTTACCTTTCTCGTTGGAAGATATTTTTTGCGGAAGTCGAAGATTTGATTTTCGTTGTATGAGGTTTCGATCTCGGATGGAATGAGTGCAACTGGAAGTCCGAAACGGTTTTGGAGAATGACGACTGTGAATTCTTTACCTTCGCAAAATGGCTCACAGACCGCCTGTGTATCGAGTTTCTTGCTGAAGATGTCGAGGGCGGCGGCGAGTCCTTGCTGGGATGATGTTACTGAGTGGACGCCAATGGACGAGCCGCCTGAAACTGGTTTTACAATGGCACGTTTGATGTGATTTTTCTTGAAAAAATCTTCGAGTGTTTTGAGATTTTCTTTTTTGCTGACGTGGGATTTGAGAAGAGCTGATGGCAGAGAAGGGAAGTCGTGTGATCGAATAAGTTCGTTTGATTTATACTTGTTAAAGGCAATTTTACAGGCTTTTGATGGTGAACCAACGTATCGAGCCTTTGCTTTTTCAAGTATTGATTGAATCTGCCCATCTTCTCCGAATGCGCCGTGCATAACCGGAAACACGAGGTCGGCCTGTTTAAAAATTTGTATCAGCGAGCGCTTTGAGAGTTTCCGTGCACCATTTTGAAGTTTGAAATCGAAGTCTGATGGCGTATTCGAATAGAGCGCTGCGCGTGAAATGGCGTAGGCATTTTTCTTATAATCAAAATAAATTGGCTGGATGTCTATCTCTGGCGACTCGAGATTATCACACACGCTTCGACAAGAATTGAGCGAAATTCCGCGTTCCATCGAAGGCCCTCCGCACAGCACTACCAAGCTAAATTTTCGAGTTTTCTTTGATCCCATTTGCTTGAATTTTACACTTTTTCGGGGGAAATACAAGAAAGAGTGGACTGGGCGATACCTTCAAAAACACTATTTTGCAGAAAGTATTCCAGGTGGAATACAAAGTTATTCTCTATGGAATAACTTCTGCCAAAGGCACTTTTAAAATACCCGAGTCCCTAAAGATGTTTACTTTTAGTAGTGATATTTCCGTCCTGCGCTGATCATGTAGCCGCGATAGATTTGTTCGAGGAGAAAAATTCGGACCATTTGGTGCGTGAATGTCATCTGAGAGAATGATAGTTTTGCGTTAGCGCGGCGGAGAATTGATTCATCGAGACCGAGTGGACCGCCAATCACAAAAGTGAGTGTGCCGCGTGATACACCTTGTTCAAGCCACTTCATGAGCTCGCTTGAAAATCTAACTGATGAATATTCCTTTCCATGCTCGTCGAGTGCGACGACAAAATCATCATTCGAAATAAGTTTGAGAATTTTTTCCGACTCCTTTTTCTTTACATTTTCCGCAGAATCTTTTTCTGAAAAAGCCTCTTCGCGAAGCTCTACGATTTCGATTTTTGAAAAGGCTGATAATCGCTTCAGGTACTCTTTTTCGGCCTCAACCCAGAAGGATTCCTTGAGCTTGCCGAGCATTATAATTCGTATCATGATTTCAGTTTAACTTATTTACGGGGATTCTCCCACCATCTTTCATGTTGTTCGACGGCCGTTTGGATTTCTGGAAATGCGGTACCGTAATCTTTTGGAGAGACAACTGGATGCTCTGGATCGGTTTTTTGCATGAGCAATAAGCCTGCTCCGCCACCAAAGAGAAATAACCTTCCATCAAATGTTTCCTCGCAAAACGTAGGCACCATCATCACGTCATTGTCATTCGCAATTCGCTGAAGAGGACTGGTATACATTCCAGGGAATGAAAAAAGTGGTACAACCATCCATGGGCTCATCGCGCTTCTTCCGGCTAATCGATCATCGCGTGCGATCATCTCGCCGCCTGGTGCGAGCATTTTTGCGCACTTCTCAATAGCGGGATAGAGCTTTTCTCCTGGCATGTTATTTATCGATTCCCAAGCCAAAATGAGATCAAATCCTTCGCCGCCGTGTTCACTGTCTTCTTGAGCATGATCCCATTCAAATACATCACCTTGAATAACTCTTATTCTCTTTGGATCAACCCCCTCTGCAATAAGCTCATATGGATCAGGCTGTTTACCGAAAAGATCTATATTTGTAGTAGACACTCTGTCTTTAAACATTGGATGCCTGAGTATTCCGCGCATAGCGACCGAGTGCACTCCTCCTCCTACATCAAGAACTCGAACATTTCGATCTGGATGTTGTTTGAGTTGTTTGATAAGCATCGCTGTGATCTTGTAGCGTGATGCTCTATCGATGAGCTCAAAGGGACGATCGCTGAGAGTGTATTCTTCTGCTCCATTGTCACATGTTGCCCAAAGAACTGGCCCGTTAGACAAGTTTTCCTGTTTTACTGTCCAGCCGGCGCGTGCGGGTGGTGGAGTCGTCACTGCAGTGGCATAATTTGCTGGATGACCATATTCGGCTATGTCTGGTACGTCCTTTGGTCGGAGCATGTGAGCTTTGTGAAATATTATGGTGTGGTATTTTAACATATTTTTTTGAAATTACAAGTATAGGTGAGCTTCCATTTGAAGCTGGGGGCGGGTATAAATGAGGCACTATGTTGCCAAAATGGCTGCCAATTCCAGAAGAAACAAAATTGATTGTCGCTGAATTCGATAGAATTGCGGCGAAAGATGGGCTACTGCCGATTAAAGTTTCGGATTTTTATGCGAAGAAAGTTGAAGAGGAAATCCGGGTACTCGCCGGGCGGGGAGTGGCTTCTGTTGGGCCTTTGTATCGGTGCGTCTTACCAGGCGGAGATCGATTTTCGGCGAGAGTTTCGGGCGAAGTTGGGGATTTTATTGGCGATACGGTGAATATGCCGGAGGAGCTCCGCGATGTGTTGATTTGGAAGTACCGCGATCGAGTGTTGTTTTTGCCGACCGACACGTGCGCCGCGAACTGCCAGTACTGCTTCCGTACCGCGTATCTGAGTGATCGATATGGTGCGAAACCTTTTACATTGAGTGAGAAGGTAGTGAAGTTGGTAGAGTTTCTGCGCGCGCATCCAGAGATTGAGGAAGTGATCTTGTCCGGAGGTGATCCGATGGTTTTGGCACCCCGTGATCTCGAGATGATATTGCGCGCGCTCCGTGAGGATGCGCACATAAGACACATCCGCATCCACTCCCGCACACTTGTCTACTCTCCATTTGTTTATACGCAAGCTGCATGTGAGATGCTCGCGAAATATCGCGTTCGACTTGTCCATCACGTCACGCATCCGTATGAAATTTGCGACACCGTAAAAGAGCATACCGAGAGGCTCGCTCGCGCCGGTGTTCATCAGTACAATCAGTTTCCACTCCTGCGGAATATTAACGATCATGTCGATGTTTTGCGTGAACTTATCGTCGCGTTAGATGAAATCGGCATACGAACGATTTCTATTTTTGCGCCGGATGTCGTGAACTTTTCTGCGCCATTTCGAATTTCTTTGAAGCGCCAATTCACTCTTATGGATGAGCTCGCTTGGTCTTCACCTGCGTGGGTTCATGCGGTACGATATGCCCTCGACAATCCGCATGGAAAAGTTCGAAAAGAAGATTTCGTACGATGGGAAGAAGAAACTAGTGCGAGTGGCGAGACGCTGAAATTTGCTATTTTCAAACGCGAAGGTCGCGAAATTCGCTACCCCGATTTTCCGGAGCAATTAGATATTCCCGGCAACATACAAACCATGCTCTGGAAAAAATAATCAGACAATTATGCTGCTATTTCGTATGCATGGCCATCCGTCCTCCTATGATCCCAAACAATATCTAATGTCGGTCGCACTCCACGTTCGTTCATGATTCCAATTAGGGCGCCCTTAGCAACTGAGTTATCTTCAAGTGATGCTGGATAAAATCTACCCGCTTCAACGACACATGTGCGTACGTCTCTTGCGAGACCTGCGATGGTTGGATCTCCATAAAGGGCAGCATTCAAACCCCGCAAAACAGCCTCTCTTAATTCAGCTGCTTTCGTCTCATCGAGTGGCTTTTCGTCTTGAAAAAATGCTTCTAAAGCTGGATATGTGCCCATAGTGGATTATTCTAAAGAGTATTCAGTTTTATCATATGCCATTTTTTATATGCGTCAATAGTGGTATACTACTCAAGTATGAAACAAGATTTTGCGCTTATTTACGAAGATGACTACCTGTTTGCGGTGAATAAACCGGCGAAGGTGGCGAGTGTTCCTTCTGAAGGCATTGAGGAGAGACATACCATGCAGGGGATGATTCAAAAACAATTTGAAGATAAGGGTGCGGATTTCAAACCGTATCTTCTTCATCGAATTGATATGCAGACCTCTGGACTGCTTTTGTTCGGAAAACATGAACGAGATCGCGAACAACTCGAGGCGATCTTACGACAGAAAGATGCTCAGAAAAAATATGTCACGCTCTTGAAGGGCATTCCACATGGAAGTGTCATCACGGCGAAATTACAAGCGCGTACGACTAATCTCAAAGTTTTTGCGCAGACACTCTACAAAGTTATTCGTGTGTATAAATTACCAGCATTACGTGGCGTTGTTTCGCTTGTAGAAGCGCAAATTCGAACTGGTCGTAAACATCAGATTCGTCAGCATTTTGCCGGCATCAAGTGTCCTGTTGTGATGGATGAGGTATACGGCGATTTCCATTTCAATCGTGTTTTTCGCACGACCTATCGATTGGGAAGACAATTTCTTCACTCAAAATCCCTCACATTCATGCATCCATTTCTCAATAAAACGATGACTATTGAGGCGCCACTTCCAAAAGATCTCGAAATCGTTCTCGACAAGATGAGCGGAAAAATTCCTGTGAAATCAATCGTCCACGCAACTCCAAAAAAGATACGAAGGGGGAGGAGATAATCAACAATTTGACTTACTATTCCTGGCGCGCTTATACTCAGATTACTTTAACGCACGCATTATGGCCACCTTGGCCGCAATCAATTCTGAAGTTTCGATGTTCGAATGTGGAATGTACTCCCACTTCGATACTGCTGCGTGCGTATTCAATACTGTTCGTCGCCAGAACCGCCGCGGGTAATCCCGCACATATACTGAACGTTTTTTAGTTTTGGTGTTTTTTATTTTTACTTAATCTTTTTTATATGAAAAAAGTTGTTCTCGCCTATTCGGGCGGACTCGATACTTCGATTATTACTAAATGGCTTGTTGATCAAGGATATGCTGTCATCTGTTGCATGCTTGACCTTGGACAGAAGGTGGAAAATCTTGAGGAGCTGAAGGCGAAGGCGCTGAAATGTGGCGCGACGAAAGTTGTGACGATTGATGTGAAAGAGGAGTTTGTGCGTGACTACGTTATTCCAGCGATGCAATGGAATGCAAAATACGAAGGGGAATATTTACTTGGGACATCTCTTGCGCGACCGTTAATTGCAAAAAAACAAATCGAAATTGCTATAGCCGAAGGCGCTGAATATGTGGCTCACGGAGCTACCGGAAAAGGTAATGATCAAGTTCGATTTGAAATGACATATTACGCTCTCAAGCCAGATGTAAAAATTATCGCTCCATGGAAAGACGATGCATTTTTAAAACAATTTCCAGGACGACAGGAGATGATCGCGTATGCAGAGGCGAATAATATTCCGGTGAAAGCAACCGTGGCTCAACCATGGTCATCGGATGAAAATCTTATGCATATTAGTTTTGAGGCAGGTATGCTGGAAGATCCCTCCGTTAAGCCACTTCCAGAGATGTTTGAACTGAGTGTTGATCCAAAAGATGCACCTGATGAGAGCGTTACGGTGACGATCGATTTCGTCGCCGGAGTTCCTGTTGCAATAAATGGAGCTACTATGCCGCCTGCAAATTTACTTGCGAAACTCAATGAAATTGGTGGTGCGTATGGCGTAGGAAGGCTCGACATGGTCGAAAATCGATTTGTAGGTATGAAATCCAGAGGTGTATATGAAACACCAGGCGCAACATTGTTGTGGCAAGCTCATAAGGCTGTCGAAAGCTTGAGTATGGATCGAGATCTCATGCACTTACGAGACAGTCTCATGCCGGGATTTTCTGAGATGGTGTATTACGGATTCTGGTTTTGCGACAAGATGAAAGCGCTTCGAGCGTTTTGCGTCGAGTCCCAAAAATACGTGACTGGTAGCGCGACTTTGGAGCTTTATAAAGGCAATGTCATAACTATTGGGCGTGAATCTCCAAACTCTCTCTATGATATGAAAATCGCCTCAATGGATGCAGATGGTGGGGCCTATAACCAAAAGGACGCGATCGGATTTATTCGATTACAGGCACTTCCCCAGAGAGTTCAGGCCATGAAGCGAGGTTTACAGCAGTGGTAAATTTTTACAGACTGTTTTATATTATTTTTATTTTTATGAAAAAATTATGAAAAAATTATGGCAAAAATCTAACAATCAGTCAGTCGACAGAGATGTCGAGTTATATACAATTGGAAATGACTATATTCTTGATATGGAGCTTGTAGCTTATGATATTCAGGGGTCACGCGCGCATGCGCGTGGCCTGAAAAAGATTGGAATTCTGACGACAAATGAACTCAAGTTACTTGAAAAAGGACTGAGTGAAATTCTTGTGCTCTGGAAAAATGGTAAGTTCGTCATCACACCTGAACAAGAAGACATGCATACCGCTATTGAAGATTTTTTAACGAATATATGTGGTGATGCGGGGAAGAAAATCCATACAGGACGCTCGAGAAATGATCAGATCCTTGTGGCGTTAAGATTATTTTCGCTTGATAAGCTGCATATCATTTTTTCTCTTATCAAAGACCTTTTTAAGACTATGAATGTGGCGATAAAAAAATATCAAACGCACAATATGCCCGGTTATACCCATATGCAACGTGCCATGCCTACAACAGTTGGTATATGGCTTGGTTCGTATCGAGATGCACTCGCCGATGACATCATTCTTCTGAAATCGGTACAAAATATTCTGGATCAAAATCCACTCGGCTCTGCGGCTGGATATGGAGAAAATATTCTTGGAATAGACCGTGCATTTACGGCTCAGGAGCTTGGTTTCAAGAAGGTTCAGAAAAATCCGATGTACTGTGCAATGTCGAGGGGGAAATTTGAGTTCATGATGCTTCAGGCGTTGTCGCAAGTCATGATGGATTTGGGAAAGTTCGCTTCCGATCTCTTACTTTTTACCACCAAAGAGTTTGGATTTTTTGATCTACCAGATTCATTTAAAACGGGTTCGAGTATCATGCCGCAGAAGAAAAATTTTGATGTTCTGGAGTTGATGCGAGGCAATGTGGCGATTTTCAACGGCTATGTTTTTCAAATTCAGGAGCTTATTAAAAATCTTCCTCTTGGATACAACCGTGACTTTCAACTCATGAAAGAACCATTTCTCAAAGGAGTCACACTAGCAATGAATACCATTACTATAGCAACGAAGGTTATTTCTCACTTACAGGTTAATCGCGATGCTCTTCAGGGCGCCTGCACTCCCGATCTCTACGCAACTGATGAAGCCTACCAACTTGTTAAAGATGGCATGCCATTTCGTGATGCGTATCGGAAAGTGGGGAAAAAATATCAATGAGTCCTATCGCTGATATAATCCTATTAATGTCGCCTGGCTCATTACGTGCTCTTTTATGGCCTCTTGAAGCTCTTCTTTCTGGGTTGAAGATGGAAGATCGAGGACAGTATCAAGTGCGTAAAGCGTGAAGACATAGCGATGCACTCCTGATGGTGGACATGGTGGACCGTAGCCAGATTTTTTGTAACCTGTTATGCCTTCGCTGGCACCAGGCGGGACGGAATCTGTGGGAATTTCATGGATGTTTGGTGCAATATTCCAAACCGTCCAGTGTGTAAAATTACCTGATGGCGCGTCTGGATCATCAACAATGAGCGCAAACGACTTCACCCCTTCTGGCGCATCACTCCATGTGAGTGGGGGATTCACACCTTCTCCGTCACATGTATATGTCGATGGCATTTTTTCGTTGTTTTGGAAGGCAGTGCTCGTGAGTTGCATGTGAATGTAGTGTTTATTTTATTTTTCAAAACATTGCTTGAGAATCTCCACATTTTCTTTGTCGGGGCCTTCGTTGTCGAAGCCTGGAACCTCGAGAATCCATGCGGCGTGATGGAGTCGTTTGTCGGCTGCTAGAGCCTTGAATCCGTTGAGACCGATTTCACCGTGACCGAGGTTTTCGTGGCGGTCATGATTGGAGTTGTACTTCGTTTTTGAGTCGTTAACGTGGAGCGCGACGAGATCTTGCAAGTTGATTTCGCGATCCCACTCGTCGAATGTTTTCTTCACGTTTTCGGGTGTCACGTCTGGGCCGAGTGCGCCTGCCTCAAAACCATGTGCTGTGTCGAAACACACTTTCACGCGATCTGATTTTACGAGCCTCTTAATTGCACCAAGTTCTTGTGGAGTATTCCCGAGTTTTCCGCCACCACCTGCGGAATTTTCCATCACGAGAAATGCGCTACCGGGTGTGCGTTTGAGAACTTCTTTCATGCCACGCGCGGTCTGCTCGATGGCGGCATCGCGAGAGCTGTTTTTGACATACGCACCCATATGAAAAATGAGTCCTTGCGCGCCAATCATCTCCACGATTTGCAAATGTTCGGACAAACTTTTTATCGATTTTTCGTAGGATTCTTCAGATGCGGTCGCGAGATTTGGCAAGTAGGCCGCATGGAGATATACCGCTTGTACATCGCTATTTTTCAGTGCGTCTTTGTACTGTTTTACTGTTTCTAATATTGGTAATTTGGCATACCACTGACGCGGAGATGCACCAAAAAACTGAATTGCGTTTGCCCCTATTCGCTTCGCATTTTCGATTGCATGATGAAACCCGCCAGCTGCGGAGACGTGTCCGCCGATTAATGGAAGTGAGTTGTTATTTTTTGTGAGAGACATGTTTGTTGTTATTCAGGTTTCTTCTCCTGATCTTTTTTGATCAATTCTGCGAGATAGTATGAAACCACTACGATTAACATCGTAACACCAACTGCATAGAGAAATTTTGCGAGAAGTGTATTTTGGCTTGCTGGAAAGAAATATTCGATGAGCGCCTTGATTGCTTCATTCCATGCGAGACCTGCAACCAAACCGAGTGACGCGATGATGTATGTGAGAAGTTGTTTCTTTACCTCGCGCTTTACCGCTGCACTCTGCTCTTTTAATTTTTCAGTTATTTTTACCATACAAAAAAATAAGAAATATCTTTTTCCATTGTACACGATCGAGATGAAGTTGCTAGTTGACGAGTGGATCGTGGTCGCCGCTTCGCATTTCTAATTCAGCTGCTATAAGCGCTGCTGATGCTGTAAGCTCCTGTAAAAAATGCACTGCCTGTGTAGTGGCTTGCCCAAACATAGGTATATCAGTTTCATCAACTCTCCTTGGAAGCCCTTTCGGTGGCAAGAGATAGCCTGACATCTTTCTTCTTGGAATATACACTTCTCGATCCATATAGTTTTCTCCCGTTAGAAGTAATCGATACCTTCGGTCTGCATCGATTCGCTGTTCATCCCTAAATTCTCTTGGTAATTCAAAGGCTTCTGGGACTGCGTGACGTACGTAGGCTGAATAAAATTTGCACATAACACATGTTTCAACCCACTGCTCCATGGTAATCCCAAGTTGGCGTAGCGTTGTCTTTCCTTGCCAAAGGAGGATGTCGATCTCATTGAGCGTCTGTCTATTGCTCGTACGGTCCGTTGGAAGATCGATAATCTCATGAAGTTTGTAAACGAGTGCTTTGATCCGCTCCTTATCAGCGGACTCTTTGTGTACTCGTCGAGCATTATCCTGATATGCTTCGAAAATTTCGGCTGGTGATGTAGTTGGATTCCTTACATTAGACATAGGCGCTACTCTATGAATTCTGAGTTTCGTTGTCAATAAATTAACTTATTTTAGCTTTGATTCTGGATCTATACAGCACCTTCTTTTTTCAGAATTTTTGCTTTCTGGGAAGCACCGCGGTTATAGCCACCAGTCTTTCCGTCAGAACGAATAACTCGATGGCATGGAATTTCTGGATCGTAATTCGTGTTGAGAATATTTCCAACGGCGCGATAAGATCGCGGATGACCGCTTGCGATAGCGACTTCTTTGTACGTCATGGTTTTCCCTTTTGGAATCTTTTTGACGATAGAGAAAACTACTTCGCGGAATGATGATTTTTTCATATTGCTACATTTATGGTCTGCGCGTGCAGACCTTGGAAAAATATTATTACATTTTGGCAATTTATGTGTGAATCAGACCCCCGGCCTCACAAAGTGATACACCACGATTCCAAACGCGACCGAGACATTGAGAGACTCTTTTTCTCCGAGCATAGGAATTTTGAGAATTTTTGTGGCACGAGAAAGTATTTCTGGAGAGAGGCCATCGACCTCACCACCGAGAATGAGTACTGATTTTTCACGATTGAATTCTGAGAGATTTTTGTAATTTATCGCGTCTTTATGTAATTCAACTGCGTAGATTTCATAATCTGGATCTTGTTTTTTGAGCATATCGATGGTGTCGATTGTCGATTCAGCGTGTTCCCATTCGACTGAATTTTCTGCACCGAGTGAAACTTTTGTCACACGTGAATTTGGCCGGCCGTACTTATCAAGTGGACCTGGTGTAATTCCACAGAGATATATTTTTTTGATACCTGCAGCGTCGGCGGTTCGTAAAATAGAACCAACATTATGCATGCTACGAATATTGTCGAGAATAACCATCATGGAACGCATTATACTCTATGGTATAGTAGGTACATGAAAAAAACCTCTTCTCTCATTATTTCGGCTTTAATTTTCGTTTCTTTATCGGTTGGTTTTGGGTCAAATACGTTTGCGGCAACTACAACTCAGGATTC
>JBBIGU010000033.1:0-11377 GCA_037447365.1 Candidatus Peregrinibacteria bacterium
AACTGGTCACCAAGAATATCGTGAGCATGCTTAAAAGCCGCAGGAAATGGGCGCGCAGTACAGATAGCCATGTATGACTTCTGCGAAATATCTCGAAGAAGTGGAGGTATATAATCGGGGAGCGGCATGCGATATCCGCGCTCAATCAATGTGCCATCATAATCAAACATGCTTGCCACGTATGTACGTTCAAAGATATCACTCATGAAAATCGTAAAGTAAAAAGGCTAAAACGGTCGTTTCGTCTTGGGGAAGTTCATCCAAACATTGATACCGCACCAACGTGGGCCTTCAGGACAAGGTCCCTCGGTTGTCGCGAGCTGTAGACTCTTATCGAGAGCATCGCTTCCCATAATTTCTTTCATCCGTTCCGGTTTGATATGACCGACTCCGCCCTGGAATCGAGTGAAACACGGTGGGCCGAGATACTTTCCAAGTCGTGGATGCACTTCGCGAACTTGCATAAGCTCGTCAACAGCACAGTTGTAAATTTCAAGTTGTGCAAGGAAGCAGCTGCGAAGCCTCCACTTGTGCATGAAGTGTAAGAGTGAGCCACTCTGGGTGAATCGCAAGGTAACGGCATTTGGAAGGATATAGCAGGCAAATTCGGAAGAGACGCCCATCTCGATCAGGGTATTTTTTGTCTGCCAAAGTTCATTCATGATTCCATTGTAGATTTTGAGGGCCTCTGGATTTTTTTCAAATACTGGTGGAGTCATATAATCCGGTTCGCGAGTATGTGACATGCGAAGAAGTGGGCGCGATCCAGGAACGGTTCGATGTCGTTGTTCCTGGCTGTCACCAGTGTGAGTCATTCGCTTCTTAAATGTATACTGTGCGTGATTCAGTGCGCGCATGGCAGGAGACATATCCCAAGAATTCAAGGTATCATTGAGGTACTTATTCTTGGCTGGATTAACGGCAAAATCGATCGCCTCATCGTCGCTCAAAACCTCAGGCGTTGCTCCAAAAACCTCACGAATACTATCGGCGACAACCTGTTCAGCCTTTAGATCAAACATCACAAGCTTCGACCACTTATCTCCAAGGTCGGTGTCGAAAGCCTCTCGGAATGCGGCATTCATCTCATACTGTTTTTCCTGGGAGACATTTTTTGCCATGAGCTCGTCGTAGATCTTTTCTTCCATGAGATCTGAAGCATCAAAAGCCTCATCACCAATTCGTTCGATAAAGTTTGGATCAATTTTGCGAACCTCTTCAACCATCATGTCGACAATTTTTTTCGCCTCGTATGGGCAGTCACTGAGTCGAGACATACGGACATATTTTTTCAAAACAATGCCAGAAATCGTGTGATACATGGTCGTAAACGCACCAAGCGGCAAAACATATCGTGCATTTTCAATGGCCTTTTTCTCGCTGTCAGTCATGATCGCTTTCTCATTTTGACCCTTGAGTTTTCCAATCTTCTCCATGAGAGAGAAGTTGTCACCAATCAGGAGTTCAGAAATTTTATTATAAGCTTCCCAGCTCTTCGAAACTGCGCGCTCGTACAACTCGCGCGCCTCCCCCTTAATCGGCGGAACAAAAACCGCCGCATCATCCATGACCACGTATCGCTGAGACTGCTGCTCAGAATTGTAATACGGATGTGAGTGGAAAAAGCTCCAAACGACGTGTCGAGAAATCTGCTGAAGTCCAAAAACAAATGTCGGGTGCTGAAAAGGCGTGTGATGTCCGGCCTCATAAATGCTCGCGCCGATGCGCTCGCGCTGCCCCTCCGTAATATCCTTCGTATAAATTAAATTTGGCGAGTAACACGTTCGCGCCGTCGCCATCGAAATATCAAAAGCCCCCGGTGTATAGGCCAGAAGTTCAACTTTTGGCTCACCAGTAACAACTTTTGCACTTCGTCCCTCGAATTTTTGTTGTAATGTTGTCTGACTCATCGGGCCCCATTCTATCCGGCCAAGACCCCAAATAGCAAAACCAAGCTGTTGCAGAATAAAGCTATTTGACGTCTAATATGTCGAAACAAAATAATCCCATCTCAAATTCAACCCATTGCTCAATCACCTCGAAATGGTAATATATGCCCGTCCCAATTTTTCTGTTCTTTTTTCTACGGGCCCGTAGCTCAGTGGTTAGAGCAGTCGGCTCATAACCGATTGGTCCCTGGTTCGAGCCCAGGCGGGCCCACCATCGAATCCTTGCCTCAAGGACGGTTTTGTGGTATAATGAAGAGAAGATAAAAATAAAATGTATGGGTATAGAAAAAGGAAATGAACAACGGTCAGACAGTCAGCTATTGAGACTCCAGGAAGGAGTGACTGAAAAAATGACAAAAAGTATCGTCGACTTGCTTGTAAAGCTTGGATTTCAGCAAAAAGATTATTCTTTTGAGGGAAGAAAAGCTCTTTGGGCAAAATACGTAGATGAAATTATAAAAAATCAGAGAGAGGGTGATTCAGTAAATAAAGAGTATAAAGGAAGTGCCCAGCAAAATATCGCCTTTATTCGATTTTTGCAGGAAAAAATTGGAAAAGAAAATAATGTCATCGATGTGAAGACTGCAGAGTTTCGAAAAGTTGAAGTAAAGGAGATGGCAAAGAATGAACGAAAAAACTTAAAGAAAAGCATGCAGCCAGGTGGCTCAAGAGAATCAGCACCGCCGCAGCCAAATGTTATTCAAGAAAGCCTTTTAAGAACAGCAATGACCGAGCAAGGTCGCTCGGAACTTCGCAGAGACGTTTTTAATGCATCCGGTCGTGCAATTATGGACAACGAAGATGCCCGCTACAAATACATGCGTCTTGATTATCTTTATCGAGATATTCCACTCACGATCAATAATAAAAAAGTAACATTCCGCGAAGGTCCAGACGGAAGAACATACTACTACGACGGAGCTCAGAAGCGTGCCACATGGAAAACAGGTGATATTATTAAGCTGTATGTAGAAAAAGTTGAACAGAAGGACCCATACTTCAATCTCACGAAAGATGAGCAAAGACGAATGAAAGAATATTCAAAAAAGTATCACGAAGCGGAAAAGCGGCACGATCATAACATACTCAATCGAACATTTGAGCATCGTCTTCAGGATCACGAAATATTTTTAAGTGATATTTTCAATAATAGGGGTGATGCAAAAATGGCTGCCTTGCGAAGTCAGGTATTTCCGAGTGGACGAAAAGATGCAGTATTTATCGATATCGGCCCAGGCATCGCCAACAAAGATCTCAAGGTGAAGAGCGGAAAAGGTAAGCCAGCGATCACGCTTCAAGAAATTGCAGAAGAATTTCCCGGTATGCAATGCATTGCTCTTGATTTGCCTGGTGAGGTGGATATTTTTACGGGAAAAACGCCTAAATCAAAAGCGGGGTATGAAATTGATGCAGAAGCGAGGGGCGAACTTCTTGCAAAACGTAATATGCATATTGTAAGTGGGGATGGTTTAAAATCTCTTAAAGCGCAGTGGGAAGATAGGGCTACAAATCCATATCAAGAGCGACAAAGACCACCAATTGGGAAAGGTACGACAGTATTTATTCGATCAGCAAATGCGATAGATATTTATTGTGAATGGGAGAAGGAAGTGAAACCTGCCCTTGAACAAACAGCGAGAGATTTTAAGGATCAGCCGGTGGTATATCTCTTTAACAGAGAGATTATGCTCAAGCCTGCAGGAAGTCTCGAATGGAAGATTGTCGGACAAGTTTCCAATATGGGATTCAGGCATAGCGGCCGAGAGCTCTCGCGGAATGGTCAGCCACCATACAAACTGAACAATAAGATACCTCCAGCAGTATCAACAGGGCCTAGGTTGGAAGCGAAGGTGGATATTGGAAGGAGAATATCTCATTAAATTTAGTACGCCTCTACAAACTCCTCAATTGAAATTCCAGCTCTTCGAAGGAATTGACGAAGGAAGCCTGCGGGGACATCGTCAGCATGTAGGGCGATCATAATTGAGGATCCATTACGACCGGTATAAATACAGTGGCTTGATCCACCGCCTTGAGCTCGAGGTGTCCCAAGGAGAGTATTGAGAGTATTTCTCACGCGAAAGCCTTTGAGTCCGCGAAGATGTTGTCGGGCCATTCGATTTTCTTCACGCTGAGTTTGAGCCTCTTCTTCGGTGACTAATGTATCGGTAATAGAAGCAAGGGTATCATCAGAGAGATCGAATATTATTGGATCATGTTCCTGTTGACGAGGAGTGTCTGTTGTAGGAGGCGAAAATGCCTCGGGATCAGTGGCACTATCGGCAATGACAGAATCTGTAGTAGTAGCGGGTGGCATTGATATTGCTTGACCCTCTGGTTCGATAGATGGTTGAGCTTTTTGAATAATTTTTGGAACAATCATGGATTCCGGATCTTGGACATGACTGAGGACAGTTTCTAATATTCGCTTTTGCATGCGATAAAATGGTTGCCCAAAAACATGCTGAATGCTTGTGTGAGTATCGTGCCAGTACAGATCGCCGGTACTTTGATCGATATCAAGAAGGATGGGTTTTCCGGAAGAAAATTGAAGGCGAATAAAAAACAAAACGCTATGACGACGTTTCTGCAACACCTTGTTGTCATTTCCAATAATTTCAAGAGTAGCTCCATTAACTTTCTTTTTTGCAGAAGCGATAGGTGCGATATAGGCGAGTTCCAGTATGTCTCGAAACAGAGTATCTCCTTGTTCTTGAAGGGTAGCAACCGGAAGATCTTTTTCTGTTGGATCTCCATTCCAGATGAACTGCTTAATTTCTTGTTTGTAGTCGCGAGGAATTTTACGAAAATTTGCAAGATTGGCAAATAAATGAAAGCCAGGCGCATCGCGTCCGCAAGATCGTTTATAATTTGTAAAGTAGTTATTAAGTATCCACCGAATAGAATCACGTCCAGCAATATTAGCAGGGGATAGGTCTTTCGGATTTATTCCACCTGCTTGTGAAAATTTTTTATCGAGCAATTTTTCAATTTGAGCTTGTCGTGCCTCATAACTCTGAGTCGTCCAGAGATTTCCATTATCCTCTGCGTCAATAAGTATTTCAATGAGCCCTTCTAAGATAAGCATGCAAAAAACATCGATAAGTCGATTGCGGATACACATAACATTTCTGGCACACTGGCTAGTAATGGCGATAAGAATTTTTTGTAGAATACGCTGAAGTTCGGTAGCTCGATTTTCAGAAGAAGATATGGTAGCCAAAGTACGCTGGCCAAGATCGTGAGTAAAGGACTGCGCAAGTGCACGGAGATCTTTTTTCGTTTGCAAAAATTCCGGGAACATAAGGAGAAAATCCGAGAGTTCATTCGATGTAACGTCTCCTCGAATATATGCACGATCTAAATCTGTAATATGAGGTGCTCGAATAAGTTCCTGAAATCGACGAAGGCTATCCATCTCATTTGGAAAAATATCAGTCGCTTCGCGAGGAAAGTCTCGAGGACGATCGTAGCGATTGATAGCCTCGTCTCCAGTGAGGGTAGTTGAAGGTTGTTGCTGAGCTGCTAAACGGGTGTAATGCAGTGTACCTTTCGCGCGCTCTAGGGCAGCGGCTTGACTGGAGGAAGGTGATGATGGGGGCTTAAGTGCCACAGTAGTATAATTTTAAGAAGAGGTGATTATAGCAAAATATCGAGATACGTCAAAAAGTAGCTTATATAAAGCTAAAATAGCGTAACTAAATCAGCCTCTTGGTCATCATCTCCAGAATCAAAAATCCCTTCTCCTCGGTCGCAATAAGTCGCCCCCGAGTCTTTTTCAAATGGCCGGACTCGATAAAATCACTCGCATTTGTAAGTAATTCCCGTAGCGCACTTTCGCCAAACTCCTTCTTATATTTCTTCAAATCCAACCCCTCGCACGTTCGCAGTCGTAACATAATCTGCTCCATTCTTCGTAAATCCTGGTCAATCGCCATTTCATTACAGACCCTCGTCGGATCCTTCAAGTACGTATTGAAATCGCTTACATTTTCCCACATCTCTCCGTCGACAATCGAGTGAGCACCGAGCCCGAGCCCAAGATAATCTTTTTGCTCCCAGTACCGACGGTTGTGCTGTGATTCATGACCTTTTTGAGCCCAATTGGAAACTTCATAATGAGAAAATCCGGCACGCTTCAGCCACTTACAGAGCCACGCGTACATTTTGAGCTGCATCTCCTCATCAGGACAATCCTTGATAAACAGGTCGATTTTTTTCGTATCATATGAGAGAAAATAAAACGAAACGTGTGTCGGGTTATATTCCAGAATCAATTCCACCTCATCTTTGAATGAATCAAACGTCTGTCCCGGTAATCCAATAATAAAATCCGCACCGAAATTCTTCACCCGTGATTTTTTGAAAACATCGAGCGCCTTGAAGATCATCTTCGAGTCATGCGGCCGCGCAATTCTCCACAGTGTATCTTTGTTAAAACTCTGAATTCCCAGGGAAAGGCGACTCACTCCAGCAGATTTGTAAATTTTCATTCTCCTCTCATCGACACTTTCCGGATTGCACTCAATCGTGATCTCGCAGCCTTTTTTAACCCGATATGCCCTCTTGATTTCTTGTATAACTTTTTTGATCAACTCCGGATCGATCAAGCTCGGCGTCCCACCTCCAAAGTAAATCGTCTCAATTTCATAGTCCGACTTTTTCCCGTACCTCTGCGCGCGCAGACCTACTTCTCTCACCAGCGCCTCCACATACTCCGGAATCCACTTCTGCTTATTCGCAAACGTCAGAAAGTTGCAGTACAGACAGATCGTCTTACAAAACGGGATGTGGATGTAGAGGGAAAGATCTTTCATCGAGGGGATCATGCCATTTTATACGGTATTTGCCTAGAGAAAGAGGAATTGGTACCATGCACTCACTATGAACATCGCTGTTCTCTTATCGGGTGGAGTAGATAGCTCGGTCGCGCTGCGCCTATTGCAGGATCAGGGGCACTCGGTTACTGCGTTCTACCTCAAAATTTGGCTTGAAGATGAGCTCGCGTTCTTGGGGGACTGCCCTTGGGATGAGGATCTTAAATACGTGCGTGCCGTTTGTGAACAGGCTGGTGTGCCGCTCGAAATTCTCTCGATGCAGAAGGAGTACTTCGACAAAGTCGTCTCGTATACGATCGCAGAAGTGCAGGCGGGCCGCACGCCAAATCCAGATATCATGTGTAACAATCACGTGAAGTTCGGGTTATTTTTTGAAAAAATTCAGGCGCAATTTGGCATCGATCACTTTGATAAAGTGGCTTCTGGCCACTATGCGCAGATTGAACAAAAAAATAGTACATGCTACCTCAAACGCTCACCAGATCCGATCAAAGATCAAACGTACTTTCTCGCGCGCCTCTCGCAAGAACAGCTCAGTAAAATTGTCTTTCCAATTGGCCACCTCCATAAGTCAGAAGTGCGTGAACTTGCAGAAAAATACGACCTTCCGAATAAAACCCGCAAGGACAGCCAGGGGATCTGCTTCCTCGGAAAATTTAAATACAACGACTTTCTCAAGCACTACCTCGGCGAGAAAAAAGGAGACTTGGTCGAGTTCGAAACGAACAAAAAACTCGGTGAACATCATGGCTTCTGGTACTTCACGATCGGTCAGCGCAGCGGCATCATGCTCTCCGGCGGCCCTTGGTTTGTCGTAAAAAAGGATACAAAAGCAAATATCATTTACATTTCAAAAACCTACTACGAGCCAGATAACAACAAGTCACGCGATACGTTTACGATTACTGATGTCAACTGGTTTGACGGAGCTCTCCCTGTCGCAGAAAATTTCGACGACGGCCTCGGCGTAAAGATTCGTCACGGAGAAAGAATTTATCGCGCTATGCTCGCGCCACTTGATAACAATGTAACTCGTGCACAGGTCCATATCGACGGCTCCGATCAAGGCCTTGCTGCTGGCCAGTTCGCGGTATTCTATCGAGGTGAGACATGTTTGGGTTCGGGAGTGATTGCCGAATAAAAAGGCAGGAGTACAATGGCGTATGAGCAGAAACTTATAACCCCATTTGATATGTTTTCTCAACACAAAACCGACCGACCACTCACCGACAAGTTCAAAGTTTCAATTATTGGTTGCGGAAATGTAGGTGCGACGACAGCCTACGCATTGCTTCTAGATGGAGCGATTACCGACCTCACACTCATTGACTACAACAAGGAAAAAGCCGAGGGGATTCTTCTCGATCTCGAACACTCATTGCCATTTACCTCGTATATCAAGCTCGCTTCAGGTGACGACTACGCGCTCTGTGCCGACTCAGACATTGTGATCGTGACGGCAGGAAAGAAACAGGCAGAAGGAGAAACTCGTCTCGACTTGATCAAGGCGAACCGTGCAATCTTCGAAGATATTATTCCGAAGATTACGAAGGCCGCACCAAATACACTCTTGATGATTATCTCAAATCCAGTCGATATCCTTACGTATGAGGCGCAGCGAATTTCAGGACTTCCAGTGGGTCGCGTTTTTGGGACAGGTACAACGCTCGATACATCACGTTTGCGATTTCATATATCAGAAAAAATTAACATTCATCCACACAGTATCGAGGCGTATGTTCTTGGTGAGCATGGCGACACATCATTTCCGGTATATAGTTCCGCAAACGTGTCAGGAAAACCGCTCTCTGAATTCGAAGGATTCACGCAGCAAGCGGCAGATGAGTGTTATGACAGCACAAAAAACGCCGCCTACAGAATTATTCACGATGTAGGATATACCTGTTATTCGATCGCAACCGTTGCCCGTGAGCTCGTGAGAAATATTTTTAACGACTCGCACAAGGTCTTCCCACTCTCAACAAATCTCAGTGATTTTTACGGAATTTCAGGTGTCGCCCTGAGTGTTCCGTGCGTTCTCGGTCGCAACGGAATTGAGGAAGTTTTGAAGGTGCCGCTGAGCGCAGATGAACAGACTAAACTCCAAAAAAGCGCCGAAACCCTCCGTCAGTATCAGTAATTTGAAGCTGATATTTGACAGAATAGTCGAATTACAGTAAAATATATATGTAGTTACGTTTCCGTCGATCTTGTTATCAACGGCGAACTACATCCTCGAAAGAGGAAGTCATTAGCCTTCGAGCTTTTGACACCCTTCTCTCTTTTCGGAAGTGAATCTTTCTTTTAGAAAGCCTCACTTCACTGCGAAAGGAGAGAATTTTAAAATATGCTTGCAATCTATGAACCTATACCCTAGGATAGAGGTTAGTAGTATATAATATATTTTCTATGCATCACGGAACATCACCCAAGAAGCAAAAAGCGCTTAAATGCACTCGGCAATCTCAGGGGACACTTCAGAAGGTAGTCGATATGATCGAAACCGACAAGTACTGTCCTGAAGTCATTCAGCAAATTGACAGTGTTGTTGGCCTCCTTAAGACAGCAAAGCGAGAACTGCTTGCAGGTCACCTCGACACCTGCCTTCTTCCAAAGATGAAGGAAAATAAAAAACAGGCGATCGACGAACTTCTCAAAATCTTTAACCTTTCAAAATAATATGAATACAATTTCTTTACCAATGGCAGTATCTCTCATGATTGTAACAGGAACGGTCGGATTGGCCGGTGGATATTATATATCACCGACATATCAGCAGACAATGTATGTAAAAGAAGAGATGGGGTTTGGTCAGGCAGATAGATTTGTCGATCTTCGCTATATAGACAAAATGGCAGCGCATCATACAGGAGCAATTCTTCTTGCAAATCAAATCGAAAGCCTATCGCAGAGAAAAGAAATAAAAGATCTGGCTGCCGATATTAAAAAAGGAGAGCCAAAGTTGATAGATGAGCTCTATCAATGGAAGCGAGAATGGTACAGCGATACGCGAAAGGCGAGAGATCCGGTTGTGGCAAATATTGGATCAGCAGATGAAAAATCAGACCTCCGATTTTTAAATGCCTTGATTGCTCATCATGAGGCAGGTATTGAGATGACTCAGGAAATACGAAAAAAGAGTAGTAGGAAAGAGGTGCTTGATAACGCAGATGCGGTGGAGGATTTTTTGAAAAACACTCTCGTAACATTCAAAAATTGGAGATCTCAGTGGTATAACATTCAATAATCAAAAATAACCCAGTATTTCTATGATACAAAAGACGTATATTGTGAAAGGAATGCACTGTGCAAGCTGTAGTGCAATTATTACAAAAACACTTAAAAAGTTACCAGGTGTCGAGGCATGCGATGTGAATTTTGCTACAGAGAAAGCATTAATTTCCATAGATGCATCCAGAATTTCACTGGCTGACATGAATAAAGAAATTGAAAAACTTGGATATACCCTAGTCGAAGATGGGGCATCAATGGAGAATAGCACGATGGACAATAAAGGGGGCATGGATCATTCCGAGCACCTTGGAAGATCTCAGACAAAAGAAGATAAATTACGCGAACTTCAAGAAATGAAGGAAAAGGTGGATTTTGTTATGCCTGTAACATTTATTGTATTTTTGTTGATGATGTGGGATATAGCGTCTCGCCTATTATTCGAGGTTCCAAAATTGTCGATTCCAATGCCACTCTTCAATACAATATCGTTTTTATTGTCGGCGGTAGTTCTGTTTTGGATAGGTAAACCATTTGTAAGTGGTGTTGTAAAATTCATGCTATATCGAGTGGCGAATATGGATACCTTGATTGGTATTGGGACCTTAACGGCATTTGTATACAGTAGTGTAATTTTTCTTGTACCGTCCATTCGGGATCTCTTGAAAGTTCCGGAGTATACATATTTTGATGTCACAATTGTTGTTATCGGCTTCGTAACACTCGGGAAGTATCTTGAGGCTCGGTCTAAACTAAAGACGGGCGATGCAATTGAGAAGTTATTGAATCTGCAGGCTAAAACAGCACTCGTTCTCCGCGACGGAGAAGAGCGAGAGATTCCAGTATCAGCAGTTGTACATGATGACGTGATTATCGTTAAGCCGGGTTCAAAAATTCCAGTAGACGGAATAGTGCTTGAGGGGACATCATTTATCGACGAGTCGATGATTACAGGTGAGCCGATTCCTACAGAGAAACGGACAGGAAGTACGGATGTTGCTGGTACGTTAAATACAACAGGGACGTTTACGTTCAAAGCTACAAAGGTTGGATCAGAGACGTTACTAGCGCATATTATTAAAATGGTTGAAGAGGCACAGGGAAGTAAGGCGCCGATTCAAGCACTTGCCGATAAAATTTCATCAGTATTTGTGCCGATAGTGCTTGCTATAGCAGTAGTAACACTTCTTGTCTGGCTCGTTGTAGGGACGCGGTATCTTGGTTTTGCTCAGGCGGTTTCATATGGACTGACATCGTTTGTAGGGATTCTCGTGATTGCTTGTCCGTGCGCTCTTGGACTCGCAACGCCAACAGCTATTATTGTTGGAGTAGGGAAGGGTGCTCAAGAGGGTATTTTAG
>JBBIGU010000034.1:0-10880 GCA_037447365.1 Candidatus Peregrinibacteria bacterium
TTTGGTATACTGAGGCGTCCCAATTCTCCTATGATTCTTCTCGACGGAAAAAAAGTAGCTGCAGACGTGATTGCCAAGGCAAAATCCGATGTTGATGTTTTAAAATCTTCTGGTGTGCAGCCAAAACTTGTTGTCGTTCAGGTCGGTGAAGATCCGGCGTCTGTTGTATATGTCGGCCAAAAGCTTAAACGGTGTAAAGAGACTGGCATCGAATCAGTACATGCAAAAATGGATGCATCTGTCACAACTGAAGAAATTATTGCAAAAGTTCACACGCTCAATAACGACTCCGGCGTTCATGGTATTCTCGTCCAACTCCCATTACCTGCTCATGTGAATACCCCTCTTGTCATGAAAGCGATTGATCCAAAAAAAGATGTTGATGGATTTACGGCTTATAATGTTGGAAAGATGACCCTTGGTACTGAATTCGAGCGACTTACTCCATGTACCGCTCAGGGTGTGATCGATCTTCTCGAAGCGTACAAAATCTCTGTCGAAGGAAAAGAAGTGGTCATGGTTGGCGCAAGTAACGTTGTTGGAAAACCTCTCGCCATTATGATGCTTAATCGAGGTGCGACGATTACAGTCTGCCATATCAAGACTCAGGATCTTGCTTTTCATACAAAGCGAGCCGATATTCTCTGTGTGGCTGTCGGAAAACGGAATCTTATTACCGCCGACATGGTCAAGGATGGCGTTACGGTGGTCGATATCGGCATCAACCGTGATCCAGAAGGTAAACTTTGTGGAGATACCGATTTTGAGGCTCTTTCAAAAAAGGCTTATGCTATCACCCCTGTTCCAGGTGGCGTTGGTCAGATGACGGTCGCCTGCCTCATGGCAAATATTGTGAAGGCGGCTCAAAATCTTCATGAGCTTTCTGCATAAGATTTGCTTCGTGCAAGTCATTTCGCGACTTGCATACGTTCCAATTTTCGGTATACTAGTCTTACAAAAGCCCCCTTCTGCAGCTGTCCTGGCTTTTTCTTTTTCCTTTCAATTCTCAACCCCCCTCAACTATGTGTGGCATTCTCGGCATCATGGGAAACGACAACGTCGCTCAGGATCTCTATGATGGTTTAACCACACTTCAGCATCGCGGACAGGACTCGGCCGGAATTATGACCTTCGATGGCCACTTCAATCTCAAAAAGGGAAATGGTCTCGTTCGGGATGTTTTTCATACGAAAAACATGTTCCGTCTCAAGGGAAATATTGGTATTGGACATGTCCGATACCCTACGGCAGGAAGTTATGATGCGGCTGAAGCTCAGCCGTTTTTTGTTAATTCACCTTTTGGAATCGCCTTGATTCACAATGGAAATCTCACGAATTATGAACAGTTAAAAGATGAGGTCATCAAGAATAATATTCGATACCTCAATACCTCTTCCGATTCTGAAGTTCTTCTCAATGTCGTTGCGAATGAAATTCTCAAGCTCAACAAACTCAAGCTCCAACCAAAAGACCTTTTCCGCGCTATGGATAAGGTCTTTAAACGTCTCAAGGGTAGCTACTCATGTATCATGATGATTGCTGACCATGGACTTGTCGCCTTCCGTGATCCAAATGGTATTCGTCCACTTGTTATCGGTGAGCGTCAAAATGAATCTCTCCGAAAAGAATACATTATTTCTTCTGAGACCGTCGCTCTTTCTGGTGGAAATTTTGATGTCATTAGTGATGTTCAACCAGGTGAGGTTGTCTATATCGACACTGATCGCAAAATCCATCGTCACCAAAGTGTAAAGACTGACTGGGCTCCTTGTATTTTTGAGTTTGTTTACCTTGCACGACCTGACTCTGTTATCGATAAAATCAGTGTCTATAAGACGAGACTTCGTATGGGTCAGGCTCTCGCCAAGAAGATCTCCAAAACTCTCAAAAAAGAAAAACTTCCAATTGATGTCGTCATGCCGGTTCCAGATACGGCTCGCTCTTCAGCTCTTGCGGTTGCAGAGGTGCTTGGCGTGAAATACCGAGAAGGACTTATTAAAAATCGATATATTGGTCGAACGTTTATTATGCCTGGCCAAGCTATTCGAAAAAAGAGTATCAAGTATAAACTCATGCCTATTGAACTCGAAATTCGCGGAAAGAATATTCTTCTCGTGGATGATTCTATTGTTCGAGGCAATACCTGCAAGAAGATTATCCAGATCGTTCGAGATGCTGGTGCGAAAAATGTTTATTTTGCCTCATCCGCTCCACCGCTTCGCAATCCATGCGTCTATGGTGTTGATATGCCAAGTAAGAAAGATTTCATTGCAAACAAACTTGATACGGATGAAATTTGCAAAGAAATTGGTGCCGATAAGCTTTTCTATCAGGAAGTTGATGATCTTATCTGGTCGGCCCATGAGGGTAACAAAAAGATTACAAAATTCTGCTCTGCATGTATGGACGGAAAATATCCAACGAAAGACATTACACTCAAGCGTTTAGATGAGATGGATGCGGCTCGTTCGATTACTGAGCGCCCAGGGTCCTCCGAAGTGATGGATGGCGGTAACAATGCTCAAGACGATCAGCTCACGCTTATTTAATTCCTGATTTTGCCATATTCAACTCTATGAAAAAAGTTTTACTCATTGGTAGTGGTGCCCGTGAACACGTTCTTGCTGAAACAATCAAACGAAGTCCCCAAGGTGTTCACCTCTACGTTTTTGCAAAAACCATGAACCCTGGAATTGCCCATATGGCTGAGGGTTATGAGGTTGGAGATATTATGAATATGGAAGCGGTTAAGGAATATGCGAAAAAGGTTCGCCCTGACTTCGCGGTTATCGGTCCTGAGGATCCTATCGCTGCTGGAATTGCGGATGAGCTTTTGACGGTTGGTGTTGAGTGTGTAGCCCCTTTTAAAAGAGTTGCTCAACTTGAGGCGTCCAAATCTTTTACGAGAAATTTATTAGCAAAATACAATATTCCCGGAAATCCTGCGTATGGGGTTTTTGAAAATCCTCATGATGCCCATGCATTCGCCACGTCTCTGAAAGATCAGGGTATGGAGTTTGTTATCAAGGCCGACGGCCTGATGGCTGGCAAGGGTGTTATGGTACAAGGAGACCACTTCGACACCATTGATGAAGGTATGGAGTTCGCCAAAGAGTGTATCGCAAAATTTGGACGGGTCGTTTTCGAAGAAAAACTGGTTGGTCAGGAGTTTTCACTTATGAGTTTTGCTGATGGTGTTCATACATTTGAGATGCCGGCTGTTCAAGACCACAAACGTGCTTTTGAGGGTGATACTGGACCAAATACTGGTGGTATGGGAACGTACAGCGACAGCGACCACCTACTCCCTTTCTTAAAAACTGAGGATGTTGATGAGGCACGGATCATTACGAAGATGGTTCAAGAAGCACTTCAAAAAGAAACTGGTGAGTTCTATAAAGGTATTATGTACGGTGGATTTATTGCTGTGAAAAATGGTGTTCGACTTATCGAGTACAACATGCGATTTGGCGATCCCGAGGCGATGAACGTCTTGCCACTTTTGCAAACAGATTTTATTGAAGTTTGTGAGGCGATGATCGACCGTTCGCTCGACCAACTTCCTATTATGTTTGAACAGAAAGCTACAGTATGTAAGTATGTCGTACCTGAAGGTTATCCTGGCAAGGCAGTAAAAGGTGAAAAACTCATCCTGCCTGAGTTGCCTGCTGGCGTACGCGTCTACTATGGATCGGTTGATCAGAAGGGCGATGATCTTGTGCTCTGTGGATCACGTGCCGTTGCGCTTGTTGGTATTGGGGATACGATTTCCGAGGCGGAAAAACTCGCTGAGTCTGCTGCATCACAAATACAAGGCCCTGTCTTTTATCGTAAAGATATTGGAACGAAGGCCTTGATTCAGAAGCGAATTGATATGATGAAGGAGATCAGGGGAAACTAAAAGCCATTTTATCTTCCCTTCTTCTTAGATTTCTTTGGCTCAGCGTCTTCGCTGAACTTTTCGTTGAATAACTTCTCTGCCTTTTTCCAGAGTCTTTGCGAGTAGGTCACGGCTTCTGCGGCAGAGTCTTTCATGGCCTCGCCGAGCTCCTCAAGTCCTGTGCCACCTTTTGCACGCTCTTTCTGAATTTGCTCACGAAGTTCTTTTCCTTTTTTTGGCGCAAATAAAACGCCAAGACCGGCACCCGCCAAGAGCCCAATAATAACGCTTTTGAATTTCATAATGTAGTGATGAGGAAGTGAGTGTTATTAGTATAGGGTTTTATAACAAAAAATGGAAATAACAAATTTCTCGATCTGCTTTGCTTTTATAAAAATAAAACCATATAGTTAGCGTGTCTCGATAATTAATTTATTTTTATGTACATAAAAAAACGTGCTCTAGGTACCGTTATCGCTTTTGCGATGATGACTTTTTCTGCCCAGGCTGATGTTCGAGGCGTCAACAATCAACTCGCTCAGCCTACACCCTCTTCTCATTTTTTTTATGATACGTCCAGTAGTCATGAAAATTATTCAGCTATTCGATGGCTTAAATTTCAAGGGGTAGTTCAGGGATATAATGACGGAACCTATAAGCCTGATGCCAAAATTAATCGCGCTGAATTAACAAAAATTATCATCGCCTCTGAATTTGACAAGAATGAAATTGATAATTGCAAATCCACAAAAACCTTCACCGATGTCGACCCAAACGAATGGTATTCTCGGTATATATGCGTTGCTTTCAATAATAATATTATTCAGGGTTATAATGATGGATCTTTCAGGCCACTACATGACATAACCTTTGCTGAAGCCGCAAAAATTATCACCCAGTCACTCAAGCATCAGACCCCTCCTGATTTGACTTGGTACAAGCCATACGTCGCCAAGCTAGAACAGGAAAAAGCTGCACCAATAAGCATCGAAAAAATAGATCAAGAAATTACTCGCGGCGAAATGGCTGAAATTATTTTTCGATTAAAGGACAATGTTCATGATAAGCCAACTACCTCCTTCTTTGTTCAAAATCAAAATATCATTCCTCCATTTTATGAAAAGAAGGGCTGCGATCAAAATGTCTTCAAAATGGCGTTCATTGTTGTAACAAGACCGGGTACCCCTGTGGCTAATCAAAATACTGTACAGAAGCTCCAGAAGATAGCCACGCTTTTTGATAAAGCTTTCTTCAAAGCAACCCGGTATCTTGGCAAGATGGAGACTGATACCAATATGGCTACGATTGAAATTACCGATGATTTACTCTATTCAAACAGCTCTACAAATCCATCTCAAAATACATACACCCTTAATTATGCCAAAGTTATTAAAAGATTCTACGAAACCCATCCGGATAATTATGATTTTGTGTCTATTTTCCCTGATGATGTCAATATTGGATCGAGTTCTAGTCATTCAGATATTCGCAATCGTATTCAGAATATTGGCAAAGACATCCAGGACGGTGACATCATAGGTGATATCTATGGAAGCAAGCAGAGGCTTCTTGGTTTTAATGAGATCATTTATAATGATTCGATCACCGAAGATGGAATAATGTGGCTCCTGCTCCATGAGACTGGTCACCAGTGGTGTTGTGGAATTAATAATTCTCAGTTGAAAATTGGCGATGGATCCCACATGTCGGATGGTGTCGAAAATCCCTATAGATCTGCCTTAATGGGCCAGGGTGGCTCTATTTATTACTCCTTTAATGAGAAAAATAGTACGTTTCTCGCTGAGTCTAATATGCCTTCATCAAACTTAAAATATCATCCGTTTAGCCTGTATTTCATGGGGCTGCTACCAAGCAGCGAATATAGCACGCGCTATGACGTATATGATGTCGCCCCTTATAATACTGTCAACGAAGAAGGCATAGGCAAGGCAACATTCTTCAAAAGCATATCCGTGAATGACATCATCAATGCCTCTGGCCTAAGAAGCTGCAAGTTATCACAATAAGTTTTTATATCATCAGGGAACTAAAAAAGCGGAAGGTGGTAGAGACCGAGAGTCACAATCTGCAGGAAGTAAACTTCCGAAGCCGTGACTTGAGGGGTCTAACCCTTCCGCTTTTTATTTTATTTCAATTCCTTAGAATGCCTTGAACGGGAACTGGTATTGCTGAATAGCGTAGAGGTTGATCTGTGGTTTTGGAGGAAGGTTCTTCATAAGACCTTGCTGTTGTGCTCGGTAGATCATGAGAGCAACATCACCACGAGTCATTTCTGTGTTACCTGCGAACTTACCATCAGTTGTTGCGTCGACTAATGAGTAGTACTTTGCGATACATGCGTACTTTGAGTACCACTTTGTCTTCGTATTGTCCTTGTATGGCTGTTCGAAACATGGAACTGAAAGTTGAGCAATGTTTGAAGCCTCGAGGAATACCTTTGAGAGTTCAGCACGTGTAATTGTGTTCTCTGGTCGGAATGTCTTGTCTTCGTAACCATTGATTACGCCGTAGAGACGAGCTGCTGCAAGGTAAGGAGTATACCAAGCGCCTGAGAAGACGTCCTTAAATCCTGCGCTGTCGAAGTACCAACCTGTCAAAGGAACATTGTACTTGAGAGCGTTCATAACAACCTTGACTGTTTGTGCACGGCTGATTGGCTCGTAAGGCCGGAATGTATTGTCACTGTATCCAGTGAAGATACCCTGCTTCTGCATCTCAACGATGGCATTACAATATGTTGATGTAGCCTTTACGTCTTTGAATCCCGCACAGAGAGCTGTTGAGTTAATTCCAGATCCAATTGTGAACTTCACTTCTTTTGAATCGGTCTGACCGTTTGCTGTTGCAACGATTCGAACTCGATATTCTCCGTTTGAAGCGTATGATCCGTAGTTTGTAATACCATTCCAGTACGCTACGTTTGTAGCCGTTTCGGATGTACTTGATTTGATTGTCTTGAGAACTGCACCGTAGACATCAACGATACTTACTGTGACATATGCCTGTCCAAGAATGTAGTAGCTCGTCTGAAGTTGTCCTGAAAGTGGGTTGTATGCTGTTGGAGTAACTGTAGCGTTCAAGATAACTGTTCCTGAAACAGGACACTGTCCGAAAGCGTAGTTAACACAAGGGGCTACACAGTTGTAACCGTAATTATATCCGTTTACGCATGGATTAACTGGATTTACGTATCCGTTGTTGTTGAATGTAACCTTTACTGGTGTTGAAAGTGCGTCGTATGAGTTGTAGAGGTTTACTGAAACAATATAATCACCTGATGCAACTGTCTGACCGTTGTCGTTTGTACCATCCCAGTTCCAAGTGTATGTACCAGCGCCTACTACTTGCTTGTATGAAGACTTAATTGGAGTAGATGTTACTGATGCTCCAAAAGGTCGAACTTCGATTGTAGCAAGAACTGTTGTATTTACATCATATGTAACTGTTGTTGTCTGACCAGCGCTGAATACTGCTGGAAGTACTGTTACAGACTTATTAACGATGTATGTGTTGTTTACTGGAACTGAAGGGTTTGTGCCTGTACCTGTTCCTGCACCTGTAGTTGCGGTGATTACTACTGGAGTTGTTGTGTATGATGTTGACTGTCCGTTGAGGTCAGTTACAAGAACATGAACAACGTAGTTTCCTGCTGGAAGACCTGTGCCATTCCAACTGAATGATCGGTATCCAGATGTTGGCTGATTTTCAGTAGCAATAGTTGTCTGAGTTCCAGTCTGTGTGTTTTGTGCAACAACAGAAAGGTATGATGCCGTTCCGTTGATTGTGAATGTTACCATCACTGAAGACTGAACTGCAGGATTGAAGGTAGAGCTTGTGACAGCAAGATTACTGATTGAAACAGTACCGTATCCATAGTTGTAGCCGTATGGATTTTGAGCTCCGTTATTATATACAGGTGTCTGAGTAGCCTGATTAAAGTTAGCACTAAAATCGAACCAAGCATCTGACTCAGTGTAAGCAACTGCAGCGAGTGGCTGGGCGATAAGAGTGAGACCTGTAATCGATGCGATTACTGCTGTGATCAATCTTTTGAAGAAAGAGTTTTGCATATGAATAAAGAGGTTAATAAAGATTGTAATGTAATACAAGGAGGTGATTCTATACTAGATTATGTTGTCTTGTCAATATCTTGTTAAAAAAAGATTATCTTGGCTGTCTCGATGCTAGGTTATACCCACCGTCTTACTAAATTGTTACCGTTTTCTAACTTTTTTCTATCATTTCTCTGACAGGCTCCACAAACACTCTAGCATGAGTAGATTCATGAGAAAGGGCTAAATCATTTGACAATGAGCTTTCTCATGTCTATATTTGCTCTGCTTTATTTTTGAAAAACGACCTTATGCCAAATCTTTTAGCTTCAAAGAAATCAATGCGCCAGGCTCTCGTAGCACGTGCACGAAACTATAAAACTCGAGAAGAACTCAAGAAAATTATCAAGGATGTCTTAAAGCTCGCTAAAGCTGGTGACGTCAAGGGAGCTGAAAAGCTTCTTCCAAAGGCTTTCTCTATTATCGATACTGCCATGAAGAAGAATATTATTCACAAGAACAATGCTGCCCGAAAGAAGGCTCGACTTGCAAAAGTTACCTCTTCTAAGGCTTAATTTTAGCTTTGATACACAGAAAAATTATTTAAAGAAATCCGTTAGTAGCGGATTTCTTTTTGTTGTATAGTTTGTTCAGTTTGATTTTTCTTACCTAAAACCTCATGAAACTCTTTCTCGACACCGCCCATTTCGATGAAATTACTCAGGGAGTTGAGCTTGGGCTTCTTGATGGCGTTACGACCAATCCTAGTCTTATCGCAAAGGAAGGGTTGGATTTTGAGATGATTATCAAGAAGATCGCCAAAATGGTTAAAGGACCAGTAAGTGCTGAAGTTACGGCTCAGGATTATAAGGGAATGGTCGCTGAAGGTCGCCAGTATGCCAAATGGGCCAAGAATATCTATGTAAAGCTTCCTATGACAACTGATGGTCTTCGGGCCTGTCAGACACTTTCTAGCGAGCGAATTCCGGTCAATATGACCCTTGTTTTTTCGGCAAATCAGGCACTTTTGGCTGCCAAAGCTGGAGCAGCTTTTGTAAGCCCCTTTATTGGACGACTCGATGACAGCGGAGAGGATGGCATGAAGCTGATCGAGGAAATTATGCAAATTTACGATAACTATGGCTATGACACTGAAGTTTTAGTTGCTAGCGTACGACATCCTCGTCATGTTACCGATGCCGCAAAGCTCGGCGCAGACATTTGCACAATGCCATACAGCGTCTTCGAGAAGCTAGTGAAACATCCTTTGACCGACGCTGGACTGACGAAATTCATGGAAGATTGGTCAAAAACCAGGACTTCCAAGAAAAAGTAGCACTATATCTTCTGTATTTCCTTTTACGTCTTCTATGATTCAGTTCCACTTTGACTCGATATTTTCTCTTGGACAGAACGGACTTAAAAAAAGCCAGTACGAAACTGAGGTCAACAAACTTCCTGAATTTTTGAACCTCATTCGGAGTCGTGGCCAGGGTTTTATCGACCTTCCGGATGATATAGAGACGGTGAAATCTATCGAGCAGTATGCGGAAAAAGTTCGTGGCAAGTTTGATCATATTGTTGTTCTAGGTATTGGTGGGTCTGCTCTCGGCGTTACCTGTCTTATGAATGCCCTCAAGCATTCTCGATGGAACTCGCTTCCAAGCCGGACGCGTAAGTATCCACAACTTTTTGTGCTCGATAATATCGATCCTTCTCTCATCGCTGAAATTGATGATGTGATCAACTATAAGAAGACGCTGTTTATCGTTGCAACGAAGTCTGGAACGACTCCGGAGACGATGGGACAGTATTACTATTTCCGGTCGAAGATGGAAAAGGCGGCAGGGCCGGTCATTACGAAGAAACACTTTGTATTTATTACGGACTCGACGAAGGGTGTTTTACGCGAGATTGCTGCAAAAGACGGAATTACTTGCTTCACTATTCCTGATAATGTAGGAGGAAGATTCTCTGTCTTAACTCCTGTTGGACTACTTCCTGCTGCGCTTCTTGGGATCTCTATTCGAAAGCTACTCCATGGAGCTCGTGTGATGCGAGAGCATTTTCTCGATACAAGATTTACGAAAAATATTCCGTTTCAGCTCGCAACCATGCAGTATTTATTACAACGAGAAAAGGGTATGGCGATGACGGTTATGATGCCGTACGCGTCGAGTTTGGCGAGTTTGGCTGACTGGTATCGACAACTTCTTGCTGAGAGTATTGGGAAGAGCGAGACAAGAAATGGTGAAAAAAAATTGGTTGGATTGACGCCCATTAATGCTCTTGGCGTGACCGATCAACATTCGCAAGTACAACTTTATAACGAAGGTCCTCGAGATAAGTTTATCGTGTTTATTGAGGTTGAATCTCTTGGCGGGAAAAAACTCACTATTCCTTCTGGCAAAATTTCGAGCGAGAGTATGGGCTATTTGAAGGGAGTGACATTCCAGGAGCTGATAAAGGTAGAAAAGATGGCTACAGAGCGGGGACTCCAGGAGTATGGTCGTCCGAATGCTACTTTAAAAATTCCGAAAGTTGACGAGGAAACTCTCGGAGAACTCTTCATGCTTCTCGAAGGATCTGTCGCATTCCTCGGTGAATATTACAACGTCGATGCCTACAATCAGCCTGGTGTTGAAATTGCTAAAATTTATACCAAGAAGATGCTACTTGAAGGTAAGTAATATCATCGGTATAGTTCGCACGTATTTTTCTGTATTTATCCGTTCGATTTCCTTTTATGAACATTCCACACCTCGGTGAACCTCTCCGTGACGACCAAATTCAACTTCTTCAGGCCATCTCTACCGCTTGTCGAAGATCGATTATTGAAATGGTAACAAAGGCCGCATCTGGTCATCCAGGTGGATCGCTCTCTGTTATTGATTATCTGACACTTCTTTACACATTCGTAATTAGCC
>JBBIGU010000035.1:0-10498 GCA_037447365.1 Candidatus Peregrinibacteria bacterium
AAACCAGCATTTTCCTCAACAAATTCGGCAATCGGGTAAGGCAACTCCGCCAAGAAAGAACTCAGCTCTCACAGATGGATTTTGCATCGAAAGCAGGCATGGATCGCACCTATCTCGGTGGGATTGAACGGGGTGAGAGGAATGTTGCGCTGAAGAATATCGAAAGAATTGCGAGAGCACTTGGAGTAGAGGTGATTGAACTCTTCAAATTTTGAGCCTAGTGCCTTTATTAGACAAAACACCTTTCGATAGATGCAGCTCATCTATCTCTTTTGTTTTAGCCCTTGTCATCCTATAATCGAACTTCCTTAAATATGAATAAGTATGTCAAATCGCGCTACCGTTACAAAAAGAAAAACAAGAATATTACAGCCACATGGTCCCGGTATTAGAAAAATAGATCTCCTGGATCTTCGTCAATTCACTTTCTACTGTGAAGATCGCGGTTTGGATCTCGACACGTTCTTTTTTGACCAATTAATAAAGGAAAAACTCCTTCTACCCATTCTCACAGACGAATCTGGTATTCCTCATTTTAGCCCTTTTCAGATAGCGATTGTCGCATTTCTTCGTAGAAATCGAGTTCAGGATGGTATATTACGATATCCTGAATCTGTATGCTATCGAGGATCTACCGAAGTTCCATGTATCGATTGGCCACCTTCGGGGATTTATATCCCTGTTGATGAGATGACAAAAATCCATTATTGGATTGGGAAATTTCATGATTTTCTTTTATCGTTGCATGCCCTACCTACCCATCTTCCCTACGTAGTTCCCATGGCATATCAGGGTTACTTTCATAATTCTCCGAGTCTCGGTTTTGACTTTTCACAAATTCAGGTTCCTGCACCGATTACTGAATCCGACTTAACCCATCTTCGTTTAGGCATTGGGCGCTTTTCAAGGGAAATTGATCCACTTTCGGAATGGCATCACTACATACGTCGTCATCCTCGTTGGAAACGAGAGCAACTAAAAGGAGACACGAATTTGGCACAGCAGCTCTACGATATTGATGATCTACTTTATCGCTTCGGAAAAGCATTATTCGGACCGCAGAAAGATATAAGCTCACTTTTGGAAGATCAGACCGACATTGGCATCGCTGTGAGGGACGATTATATATGGGGAACTGATATACTTTCTACTCGCTATGCATTGAATAAGCTTAATGTTTGGCTTAAAAAGCCAGAAAATTCCTCTTTTGTATCCGAAGACCTGTTAAAGAGGGTTCAGGCGTTTGATGCTGAGATAAGCCATTTTATTCAAAAATTTGGTCAAGATTACTACACGGCGAGTGGCCATAGCTATATTCCTAAAGCACCAGCTTCAATTACTCTCGATGACTTACCTCCTCGACATCGAACCATGAATGTGGTCGATGAACATGGTAATCGTTCGGCTGAAGAGCAGGATGTCGCTGACGCAATATATCACTATATGTACGATCTTCACCGCCTTTTTATCGACCTTTCTTCACATCTTCTTGAAAGAATACGAAGAAAATCCAATGATCTTTTTCATCAGTCCGAGATGAATCAGAGCGGTGGTCATTATTCACCAGAAGTCGATACAAGACTTCGTGCTGAAATCTCAGACTTGCATAAAATCGAGAAAAGTATCTATGAGATTCAAAAAATTTCTCAACGCGTTCTCTGTTATTCGTGTCGTAAAAATCCCGTTCCAAAGCTCGACCGCTATAATCAGTCAGACGATCTTCTGTGCGATAGTTGCATTACTCGAAGGCGCGATATGGCTTTATCTGAGCGAGATGATGATAGAAAGGCTCTGAAGCAGCGGGAGGAAGGTCTGTGGAACTGCGAGGGATGTCCATCACTACTGCAAAGATTCACGAGTAGAAATGTATTTATCTCCGAGGGTCAAAATGGAAATATGCCCGTTGCTACCCTAAAATATGGCGAGATTGAAATGGAGGCGACCTGTAAAAATTGTGGCTACCAGAACAGGAGAACATTCCACTACGGATGGGAAAAATAGTTTTGTCGTATATAAGAGTGGAGGTATAATTCTTCCGTACTAATTCGCAGCAGGTCCGGCCTGCCCATGACAACGATAGAAAGGGTTGTCAGTTAACTCCAGTTTGAAGACTGGGGCTAGCTGACAGCTCTTTTTTTTATTTTTTTACCCTATAAGTATATGGATGCAAATCTCGCATTCTCCCGCTACGAAACCGACATCGTAGCAAAAGCCAAGAAATATTTCATTCCAGGTCTCGACTGGGACGATGTTGCCCAGGAGCTACGGATTACTTTATGGCGGAAGCTACCTCAATACAAGCCATCCAGAGCTTCCGAGAGAACGTTTGCAGACAGAATTATGCAGCGTAGGCTTATCGATCTTCATCGCACTGCGGAGCGAAAAAAACGTTATCACGACAACCATCACGACTCATTCGATGCCATGATGGAGTCTGGTTATGACCTTTCTGGTGGACAGTGGGTTCCTATTGAATCTCCTGATATTTTATAAATTTCGAACATGCAAAAAATGTACTTTCGGACATCGAGTTTTTATCCAGCAGCATTCTTGCTCTCACGAGGTATGGAGCTTGTAAACATTGATCGCATTACTGATTCGCGTCGTTCCTACTTCGTTTTCAGCTCTCCTGAAAGATGCGAAGAGCTTATCGATCGTTTTACCTACGGACGCGAGGGTGACTCTGACGTTATGACTGATGCACGACAGCTCATCGCTTCAATTAGGCTCCTCAAAGAGAAACTTTATCAGATTAACACGTAGAGATGCTCCCACCTCAGACCATTCATGATTTTCAAGACGCTTTCGCCAGAGATTTTCCTGGAGAAACAATTACCGAACAAGAGGCGGCCGAGCTGGGACAGCGTCTCATAACTTTACTTTCTGTAATCTATAAGCCAATTCCGAAACATGAATAATGAACATGATAACGAGCAACTTCATGAATACCTCGATGAGGTAGAGAAAGGGTGGAGGGGGTTAAATCCTAAATTCACACCTGAATTTTTACGAGAGGCATTTCCCGAAATTTCTCAGGATGCTTCGGATATTCTGGAAAGCCTGTCGCAAAAACGAAATGAGCTGATATATGAAATTGCCCGCCGTCTCGAGCCTTATGCTGGGCGAACTGACTTTGATGCCATCTTTGTTCGGGAGTGCGTGAAGCACTTCCTCGTTACGGAGCTTCTTCAAGTTGAGAGCTCGATCGGCCTTCTTGAACGTATCCTGAATGAAAAACCTTCAGAAACTACGACAAAGTCTTTTCTTTATGCATCTTCAGAAATTCAGCGTGCGCGTGAAGTTTCAATTGTTGATGTTGCTGAGCGCCTTATTGGCGAGATTCGTAAATCAGGGGCTTCATACAGTGCAAAGTGCCCATTCCATGAAGAGAAAAGCGCCTCTTTCCACCTTTATCCTGACTCCAACCGATATCACTGCTTTGGATGTACTTCGAGTGGGGACGTTATCGACCTTGTTCAGAAAAATCTTTCGCTTACCTTTCCCCAAACTATTTCTTATCTCTTACAAAAATGAACATGAGAACCCCCAGCTCTGAACAACTTGATCGTCGGCTTGATAAGATCATGAGCACCACTGCCGAGAACGTGGCGCGTGCACAAACTGAGACTAAAAATACGGCAGAAGAAGAGGAAAAGAAGCCTCGAAAGTCACAAGCTGATCGCATTATTGAGCTGATAAAAAGCCAAAACGTAATTCTGTTTCGCGATGAACTATCCGAGCCCTTTATTCGATTCCGTGTCAATAATCACTTTGAAACCTGGCCACTTTTTCACAAGAAAGTAAAACGCTGGATATGTAACCAGGTTTATCAGAAGGAGCAGAAGACACCTAGTCCAAATACCGTTGAGTCTGCTCTCAGTGTGCTTGCTGGAAAAGCTTCATTCGAAGGAGTTCCGATTGTACTTTTTAACCGAGCCGCCGAAGATCGTATGGGGATCTGGTATGACCTCACAAATGATATATGGCAGGCTGTTCGGATCACCAGCACAGGATGGAGTATCGTAGACCATCCACCCATTCTCTTCCGTCGTTATTCTCATCAGCAGGCTCAGGTACTGCCTGTTACTACTGGAGGAGATGCGAAGAAACTTCTCAACTTCGTAAATCTTTCAAACGCATCCGACGAGCTTCTTCTTCTGGTTTACGTTGTTTCATGTTTTATTCCCGACATTCCACATCCGATTGCCGTGTTCTTTGGCCAACATGGTGCGTCAAAAACGACCCTGGGACGCATGATACGATCCATCATTGACCCATCAAGCCTCACTACCCTCTCAATGCCTTCTAACGCCAATGAATTGGTTCAACAACTTCACCACCACTGGTTTCCATTTTTCGATAATATTTCGTATATTTCCGACTCCATTTCTGACGACCTCTGTCGTGCCGTAACGGGCGGAGGGTTTAGCAAGCGAGAACTCTATTCCGATAACGAGGATGTTATTTATATCATTCGTAGACCTATGGGTCTCAACGGGATCAATCTCGCCGTTAAAAAACCTGACCTTTTAAGTCGAAGTCTCCTCTTTCCACTCAGTCGAATCCCTGACGATAAGCGCCGAGAAGAGAAAAAGCTCGTGAAGGAGTTCGATGAGGTGAAGCCAATCATCCTTGCAGGCATTTTTGATACGCTTTCCGAAGCAATGCGTATCTACCCGTCTGTTAAATTGAACAAGGCGCCACGAATGGCAGACTTTGCGGCTTGGGGTTGTGCCATCGCGCAAGCTCTTGGCTACAGCCAGGAGGATTTTCTGAAGGCCTATAACGACAATATTGCCGCTCAGCAGGATCATGCTATTCAAGAAAACCCTGTCGCCTACGCGATTGTTCAATTCATGGATGACAAGACTGCTTGGGAAGGTAGCATGTCACAACTCCTTGGCGAGCTGGAGTCTATCGCTTTTGATGAACGCCTAAATGCGTACCGCTCAGGATGGCCGAATGCGGCCAATGCTCTATCGCATAAACTCAATGAAGTTCAGTCAAATCTCATGGATCGCGGCATCTTTGTAACCAATACGAAGAGCGCTGGTGTCCGTAAAGTCAAAATAGAAAAAATTACCAAAGCGACCGCCACGACCGCCACAGAGATTTCTGATGAAACCATAAAAGGGATCTTTGGGGACGATGTCATTATCGAGAGCTCTTCCTCATCGCCACAAATAGCCGCTGATTCTGGTGCCGAAAATGGCAATAGGGTCGATGGTGGCGATGTTCCTTTGCCTTTTTAATTTTTTAATCTTTTTCTTATGTCCTATTCTCCTGATAAGTACCGCTCGAAGAATGTTTATCTCCCGAACAATCTCTGTGACCTGGCAGAGAAACGTGCTGGAAAGCTCTTTATGAACTTCTCAGTTTATGTTCGTAAATTGATCGTGGAAGACTTGCAAAACATGGAATCAGGAGGTCAAAATTCTCTGAATTAAGATTGCTTACCTTCTGTTTATTCTCTGAAAATTTTCTCATCGTACCTTCATTCTTTGATCATTTTTCTATCCCTAATTATTTCGATATTTTCAAATTTATGGGACGACCTCGATATCACGATACTGTTGAAGATTCTCGGCAATTATCCCTCGCCTGGCTTCGTAAACGGGGCTGTCTGAAGGGCTGGTATTCTGGCACGATTACATGGACCAGGGGTATCAATGAAAGCAGCATCGGCATTGAAATCAATCTATGGGATGATACTCCTCATGTTCGACTTCGCTACACTTCTACCGATTACTGGAACGGCGAGAAAGTATCTCACGATGATCGCATCATTCTTATCAAGACGCCCTGCTACTTTGGGGGCTCGCGCCTTTGGTTTCAGTGTCCGAACTGTTGGCGAAAAGTATCAACACTGATGATGTCGAATCGCAGTAAGTACTTCTGCCGACTGTGTTTGCGGCTTACCTATGCCTCACGGCAACGCGCGTATCATGGGAGGTTTGCGCCTCTATTTCGAGTCTTGGATCTACAGGAGAAGTATGACAAACTAAGAGAGGATATGAAGAAAATGTATTACCGAGGGCGACCAACGAAGAAGTTTCGGAAAGTGCTTGCCTATAAACGATATCTGGACTCTATGGCTCCTTTGTTACAGCATGAACTTGATCAGATGTAGTATGGAGCAAAGCTGAAAACGCCTTTAAAAGTTTTATGTTAAATAATATATCAAAGGACTTCACATGAAATTCTTCCGCTACATCCGCAAATCGACTGAAGAGGAAGATCGACAAATCCTCTCCATCGAATCACAACAAGAGTCACTCGAGCAGCGCTTCCCTGATGTAGAGGTTGTTCGTACTTTTGTGGAATCCAAGAGCGCCTTCAAACCTTATAATCGCCCTGCTTTCGCCGAAATGATGGAGCGCCTTCAGAATGGTGAAGCCGACGGTATTATCGCCTGGGATCCGAGTCGCCTTTCGAGAAATCCCATTGATGCTGGAAGCCTCATCCACTTCCTGGATACAGGAGTTATTAAGGACTTAAAATTTGGAACATACCATTTCGACAACTCTCCTGAAGGTAAGATGATGCTTCAGTTCGCCCTGTCTCAGTCGAAATATTCTTCAGATAAGCTGAGTAAAGATGTGAAACGCGGCATGCTCAAGAAATGTGCGAATGGCTGGAGACCAAACCTTGCTCCTACGGGATATATGAATGATCTCTATGGTTTAAAAGGCGAGAAAAAAGTTCTTCCCGATCCTGAACGTTTCGACCTAGTTCGCAAAATGTGGGACATGCTGTTATCAGGAACTTACAGCGTCAGCGAAATCCGACGCATTGCGAATAAAGAATGGGGCTTTACGACTCGGAAGTACAAGAAGACTGGTGGCCGTCCCCTGGCACTGAGTGCCATTTACAACATGTTTACAAATCCGTTCTATCACGGAGAGTATGAATGGGATGGCCAGTGGTACAAGGGAAACCATCAAGCCATGGTGACGAAGGAAGAGTTTGATCGTGCTCAGCTCATACTGGGCAGAAAAGGCAAACCAAGACCTCAGAAACACCGCTTTGCCTTAACGGGACTTATTCGCTGTGCGCATTGTGGCTGTATGGTCACGGCTGAACAGAAAGTTAAGGTTCTTAAGAAGGTGAAGAGTTCGCGACTCTATACTTACTATCGCTGTAGTCATCATTCCAATACCATTGAGTGCCATGAACCGGCCGTTCAGCAGGATGAGCTTCATCAGCAGGTCGCGGACATTCTTGAAACTCTCACCATTCCCGAAAACCTTCTGGCTTGCACCTTGAAATATCTGAACGATGCCCATGAAAAAGAAACGCGCGATCGTAGCAAGATCACTTCCTCACTTCAGCAGGCCTACAATGATTGCGCAAAACGTATTGATAATCTTCTGGCTCTCTACATATCTCCTCAGAATTCGGACAAGAGTGTACTCACAGATGAAGAATTCACTGTGAAGAAGCAAGGGCTGGTCAAAGAAAAGAATGAACTTGGCGCTCGCCTTCAGGATACCGATGGTAGATTGAACGCCTGGCTTGAACTTGCACAGGGTGTTTTCAAGTTCGCAACTCATGCCAAGTACTGGTTTGAGCACGGAACGATTGAAGACAAAAAGACCATCTTCCAACAACTCGGTCAGAACTTTTTACTTAGCGACGGAAAATTGACTCTGGAATTACATTCACCGTTTGTCGCCATACAAAAAGGCATGGAAAAACTGAAGCAAGAATTCCCCACGTTCTCACCGATTTCTGACGCTCCTACACCTTTAAAAGACCGTTTTTTACAGTCTTGGAGCTCCTTAATCAACGATGTTCGGACTGGGGTTATAACTATCTAAGCGGAGCCTGAGCAATAAATTCATAAAATAACTCCACTTTTCGGGCATCTACAGTGTTAAACAAGAATGGCTGAACATCTCGTGCTAATTCCTTAAAATCAAAACCAGCGAAAGATTCCAGGAGTTTCTTTCGAAGTGCGTCCTCATCCCCAACTCCCATTTTTAGCTCTAGGTATTGATAATTTGGCTTAGCGAAAGAAAGTAGAAATATTATGTCGAAGAAATCTCGCCCTTTTGCCCGTCTTCTATTAGTAGCAGCCCAAAATTTTTGGGAGAGTAAAATATCTGCTGGTGTAACAAAAATTTCAGAGAATACATCGAACTTATTAAGAATTTTTTTATCAACCTGGTAATTAAAACCATGCGCTGCGCTATCAATCTGAATCAATATTTTCTCCTCCTGGTTAGGAGAAAGCTCATTGACGAATAGAATATCCGGCAAGCGTACTCTGCAGCGGTACGCTTGCTTACCAGCAATATCAACCTCAACCTTGAGCCCCTCCGCCTCTAGGCCAGTTCTCACCTTCTCTGCAACTCCTTCAAACTCACCATCAGTTAAGCCAAAATTATCAAAGTCTAAATCTTCGGAAAAACGAGTATTCCCATAAACAATACGCAAAGCGGTTCCTCCTAAAAAGGATAATCTATTTGCATATTCTGAGGAAAATATTATTTCTAATATTTTATACTGCAAATATTCACGGAGCAAATGCCGTTTATGCGGTCTTAAATGCTCTGGGTATTGTTGCTCAATTTGCTGAAGAGTAAGCATATTATTTTGTATTTTTCATAAATAATAAAATTTTTTTTAGACGCGCTGTAAGACGCCTATTGTGAAATGCTTCGGCATATGTATTTAGTTTTTGGGCATCGGCCTTTGCTAGAAATTCTTCACTGTTAAAGCGCCATTCATAAAAATCTGCCTCCTCAGCAATTCTCGGATTAAGGTATAAATAATCCAAAACGGCTTTTTCCATGTTTGCTATCTTATAACCTTGTCCCTTCTGCTTTTCAAGTCTATATCCAAACATCAACGATGGTTTAATTTTACGATATGAAAATTCGGCTATGGGTGTCTTAAAATTTGCGGTCTTTTTCGTGGTGGCAGAAGTAATTGAATAAACCCCCTCTGGAATTAAGCCATAATACGAAAGAGCCATTTCAAATGAAACGTATGATGGTGCATATAGTTTATTCCCAATAAGAAAGAGTGCTTCTTCGTTTAAAATAGTATCTGTAAACATATAATAACCTCGTCGTAACTTTTTAATATAACCTTTTGCTTGCCATTCATTTAGTCGGGCACGGTAAAATTTTGATTCAATTTTTCTAACGTCATTCAGCGTAAAAACTGTAAAATTTTTTAACTGCTCCTTTAGTTTCTGATAGTTCATAATATTTCTGAAAGATACGATTATTAGTATTCTTTGGAATTAATAATAGCATTAATTATCATAATATTTCTGAAAGATACGATTATTAGTATTCTTTGGAATTAATAATAGCATTTTAAGTAAGATAAATCAAGATAGAGTCATATTAATGCGTTATTCAGCTTTAATGCATACAGATAGCATCAAATAATCGCCTATATGGCGCGATTAATTCTCAAAACCTTGTTTTAGGGTCTTTGAAAGATATTTAATTTCCCTTTAAAATGGCTAAGCTATGCTTGAGCAACAAGACGCCATTAAAATATTAACTCATCCTTTACTTGAAGGGATATATCCTGAGGTTCTTCAGGTAATTAGGTTGAGTAGAAAATTTTTCGCCTATCCTCAGGCAGCTTTCGATATACAGACAAAATTTGTCTTACCTAGGCTAATTCAAATAGAAAAAGCTCTGAAGTCAACAAAAGAAGCTGGAGATCATACATACCCATATAAGTATTTAAATAGAGTTTATAAATGGATCGTTGATGGACTCGCATTAAGATATCTAGGATTCAATCCTAATGCATACCGTATTCTGTCTGATAACAGATCTCCTGGAGGCATCATCAAATCTGGCCAACAAGCCGAACTAAAAGAGCTAGAGGCACTTGCCTCAGCTGGGAAATTAGCTATTTTAGCCGACCTTACTCATTTTATTAGAATAGGTGATATAGCTATTTTTAGGCAAAAAGACCGTTATTTAGAGCTAAAAGAAATCAAATCAAAGTCTGGACGAAATTCCGAAAAAAAGGAAAAAGTTTCTCTTCAAGAGAAACGCATGCAATCTGCAGAATCCATGATTAATGATCATGTTTGCGTTTTGAATGGCAAGAAAAGTGGCATCGATATAATGCCAATATATGCCAAAACTTATCTTAATTCTGTAAGAGCTGGTATGTTAAGGGCTGAGAGAGATGGGGTGAGCTATGTTGACGTTGATTCGTCCGTAAAGCTAATTGTTCTGGATTTTTCATCAATACATAGGCTTGGATTGGATATCGGAACAACTCTTTCAAATAAAGGACTCTTGTCGCCCCCTGAGGGACACCAAGGTGGATCATTTCTTAGTATTGATCTTGCTTGGGCTGAGCATGGAGAGTTTGCTAGGGGCGTTTTTCCTCCTACGGTCTTAAAGTTACCCACTCGTCTTCTGGCAGATATGATATGTGGCAAAAAGTTGGTGACAGTATATTTTGACTTCACGAACTTTTGCTCCAAATTTGAGCAATTGGGATTTGATGTAGA
>JBBIGU010000036.1:0-7922 GCA_037447365.1 Candidatus Peregrinibacteria bacterium
CTTCAAAAGTTCATTGCGTAAATCAGAATAATCTTTCCATGGGAGCATGCCTGCAGAGCTTAGCAAAATTTTAAGTGCATGAATTCGGGAGATAGGTTTTTCCGGATGGAATGGAGAGTTTGGCTCATCGGAATATCCATGAACAATACCAAGAATCGTGGCTACGTTGATTGCTTTATAGTATGGATCACTAGGTCTAACATCTGGATAAAGCCTTAGAGAAGGGCTATATCGAAGATTGGCAAATTTTGTCTGAGACGAAAACTGGAAAAAGCAGAACTCGGTATTTTCCATACAAGAATCGATAAATTCTTTGTTTTTCTCATCAAGCTTGAGAGCCTTATGAACCTGAACCATAAAAGATCCACGGCTGAGAAAATCAGAAGGAGCGGGAAGAGTATAAGATACCTCGCCATGTGAAATAACTGGACCTTGAATAAGTTCAACAGAGCCAGTTGTAACGCCATTTTTTCGGCTATTTGGAGCCCCTATAACAATATCTCGATTTCCATCATTATCAAAATCAGCAACCACAAAGCTATTTCCAAACCAATCTTTTTCGTTGCGTCCGGTAATGGTGAGATCAGCAGGTACTTTGGAAAAATCCCATACATCCTTATTTCTTGGAAAAACACTAAGGGCATAAAATGTTCCAAGCTGTTCATCATTGCCAGGCGAGCTAGTAGCTGCTCCAATGAGAAGATCTGGCGCGCCATCGTGATCAAGGTCAGAAACTCCTACGGCGGAGCCAAGAAGCGAAGTTTCGTTAGGACCTACAACACGAGAGAGTTTTTTATTCTGAAATGAGCCATTTTTCTCGCCCCATAGGATATAGACATTCCCCTGCTTATTATTTCTTAGAAACGGAAAAGCGCTCATAACAAGGTCATCAGCTCCATCACTATTGAGATCACCAAATGCCAGAGAGTATCCAAACCAATCAAAACTCTTGTCGGCCGTAAGGAGAGTTGAGGTGTCATGATTGAACTCATCGCTATTCTGTTCATTAAACTCTACTGTTTTTTTACTTAAGAGCTTTGAACCTTGAATGAGAGTGACGGTTCCAGCCTGCTTCGACTTACCATTGGTAGCCATATACGACCCAACAGCAATATCAGCTTTGTTATCACCATCAATATCGCCATGCGCAAGGGAAATACCAAATCGATCATCCTGTCGTGATCCCCAAAAAACCAAATCGGCAGGGACATGGAGCATATTTTGATTGTAGAAAGAAGGCGTGTAGGTTTTTCCATAAACGGCATAAACCTTTCCAACTCGTTTCATCTGATCTTTTCGAGAAAAAGGAGCGCTTATAATGATGTCTGCAACACGATCACCATTAAGATCTGTTGCATCAACGGCAAATCCAAAACGCTCTTCAGGATCGGCTCCACGAAGGGTCCAGTCAGGAGAAAAGGAAGAAAAATCATACTCCCTAGGGGTGACCATGCCTTTCTTGCCATATATGACGTAGACAGCATTACTACCAGGAGAGCCTATAATAAGATCATCCAGAGAGTCGCCTGTTACATCAGCAACAGCCAAAGATGTGCCTAGCTGACTCTCAATAGTTGATCCAAAAATCCGGAGATCGGCTTTTCGGTCAGGCTTGAGCATAGAGGCAAAGAAGTCGTCTCCTCCAAAATACACCTCAACCATGCCACAGTGTTTTTTGTCTTTGGTGGAGTAATAAGGAGCTGAGACAGCAAGGTCGTCAAAACTATCATTATTAAAATCACCTTTTACAAGAACAGCTCCGAATTGACCAAACGCAGAGAGCGAGCCGTACTTTTCAATGCTATCTTGAGAAGAAGTCGAAGGTTTATCCTCAGAGAGGAGGCCAAGAGAGTACTTATAGTAAGGTTTTGAGTCTGCGTGAACAAACTGACCGCTAGTAAGGACTAACGAGATGAGTAATAAAAGGTGAAGAGGATTCCACCGACGGAATATCATAGGAAGAATCTGAGTGAGTAGGCTTCAAAGAGAGTAGATACATTATCGCAGAAAGAGGTAGAAAGTAAAGCTGCGGCGGCTTGACGAAATGAAACATTAATTTTGCTTAGACTTATTGTCGACTTCTCCTATAATAGACAGTAGACATTACCGGTAGACACTTATATAAAAATTGTCCATTTCGTTCACGTAATGTCAGTAGACAGCATATAGACACAAATTTTATGTCAAACTCAGTAGAAAATAGAGACTTAATAGATAGAAAAGCAGCTAGTAGACTGTTAAAAGTTTCTATGCGTACACTTGATAGATATAGACGTAATGGACAAGTAGCAACGCAGATTATCGACAACAAAATTTTGCTTAGTAAAAGCGAATTACTCGATTTTATAGCTAGACATAATCAAGATAGAAAAGGACAGAATAGACAGATAAAAAATGCCAGAATGTCTAGAGACAACAATGTAGACAGTGGCGAAAATAGAGAAGACATAGTAAGTGACGGGCTGCACCAAGAAGTTCAGGATGATCAGGGGAATACCTATACCTTCGTTGATACTCATGAAGTTCCAGCAAAAAATCAGCGAGATATTCATAGTCACAGTCATGAAACTGCAGATCTGATCGAGACATACAAAAAAATGTATGAAGAGCTTTCGCTGGAGCTCCGGAAGCGTCAAGAAGAGCTCGAAGGTGCCCATTACCGCATCGGTCAGCTCGAGGGGCAACTTCGTTACTCTATTCCTCTTCCTACTCATAAAAGCGAGATTCTTAAACTTACCGAATCGACTCAGCAACTTGAGCAAGAGATCACCGATAAACAGGTTCGTCTCAAAAAGATACGCGAGGCTCTATACTACGAAAAACTCAACAAGCGTATTTATATGGTTGTGATTCTCGGACTTCTCGCCCTTCAGCCACTCTGGATTTATCTCGTTTCGCGATAAGCGAACCGAGTTGAGTCGCGAGTTATTGTACTTTATCGATATCGATTCGATCCTTCTTTTCGATCTTAAGGGTTTTTCCTTGGTGTTTTCGCTCATAGCGCTGAACGATGCCACCTGCTTGTCGAAGAGAGTTTTCAAGAACGGTTGAGTCTCCTATTGCACTGAAAGTATATGGCGGTTCGAGAATTGTTCCATTCATAAGAACTTGTCCATTAGGAATAGCATCGAATCCAAAGCTATTCCCGATAAGGCGAACACCATTAACACTCACAGCCTCAGCTCCGGTATTAAGAAGTTCATTGACTAAGTCGATAAGCGACGCCAGCTCGGTATGATCTGGAACACGAACGATAATGCCGGGACCCTTGATCTTTTGATTGCCATTGATAACTTCAAATTTTTTAATTTCCTGTTCGAGAACTTTAAGGCTCGAAGAGCTATCCTTTGTTTTATCTAAGAGATCCTGAAGATTGACGGTTTCTCCTTGAAGATTGCGATTTGTGTCTCGTAGTACCTGAATTTCTCGGAAAGTATTGGAAGCTGAGTCACGAGTGCTAATTTGCGTTAAGCCATCGAATGATCGTGATTGAACAACAACGAACACTCCAAGAATGAAACTTGTGATAAAAATCGCTCGTCTGCGCTCTGTATTGAGTGGATTAAGATTCGGGAGTTGTAACATATTTGAGGCGGAAATCGCCGTTATAGGCTGGAATATTGACGTGAGACTTGAGAGTAAGATTGAACTGAAGCTTGAAATCCGATGCACGTTTTTTGAGTTCGGAAAGGATGGTTGGATCTTTGAGTCGCTGATAGAGAAAATTCTCATCCCCGGCAGCCATAATTTCAAATGGCGGTGCGATATAAGAGTTATTTACGAGGATATTGCCACCAACAGCCGTAATAGGAGTTGTTGCGAGAACGCGCTGACCATTAATAGAAATAGCATCACTATGTCCCGTTCGAAGAAGATTGACGATATCACGAATATCAGCCGCTTGAACAAGTGCCTCAGGAATCACACCCGTCGATTCACGATTGGCACCAGGACTGTCTGCTAAATCGACCTGAATTCCCCTACCGGTAATAGTAGTAAGGCCGGCATTAGCTTTCAGATCATCCAAGTATGAAAGTTTTGTCTTAGAAAGAATCGCCTCATTTTTCTTTTGTTGCTCATCGATTTGCTTATTGAGGTTGGCGATCTGGTTGCGCAAAATACCCTGTTCATCGATATAATCCTTGATGAGATTCTGTCGAGCCACATACTGATCTGCAGGATACGCGCTATCGAGAGGAACGTCCGTTCGGAACTGTGCAGCAAAGAAAACGCCAATAGTGACACCTAGAAGCACAAAAATGATAGAAAGTCGCGTGGTCATCGTCATGAATGTAGTATAACATATCCCCGTATGATTGGAATATTTGACTCTGGTTACGGCGGACTGACGGTTCTGAAGGCGTGTATGAAATTACTCCCTCAGTATGACTATCTCTATCTTGGAGATAATCTTCGTGTGCCATATGGTTCGAGATCATCTGAGACCATTCAGCAATTTTCAGAAGATGCGTTGAAGTATTTTTTTGACAAGAGGACTCCTCTGACGATCTTTGCCTGCAATACGGCATCCGCGGCAGCACTTCCCTATTTACAGGAAAAATATCTTCGAAAACCTGGAGTTACGGACCGAAAGGTTCTCGGCGTGATCATTCCTGTTGCTGAAAAAGCCGCAAAGATGACACGGAATAAACGAATTGCTGTCGTAGGAACTCGTGCGACGATCACATCAAAAGCTTACGAAAAAGAATTGCACAAGCTCGATCCATCGATTCGAGTGTTTGGCGTAGAAACACCACTGCTTGTTCCATTGATCGAAGAAGGCTGGCATCACAAACCAGAGGCTCGCTCTATTTTGAAAAAATATCTCGCTCAAGTGAAGGATTTTTCTCCAGATGTTCTGATCCTTGGCTGTACGCACTATCCGATAATGCACGACGTTTTTGAAGACATCATGGGTAAGAGTGTTCATGTATTAGACTCCTCTACGGCAGTCGCAGAATCGCTCGCCGATTACTTGAAGCGACATCCAGAAATTGACTCACAGTTGAGCAAAAGTACCGATTCTATGCAGTCAGGAAAACGTATATTTACTTGTACCGATGCGCCGGAACGATTTAGGGAATTCGCAAAAAAATTCCTCGGAGATGAGGAAATTGTGGTAGAAAAAGTTCAGCTCTAAATATTACTTCGCATACTTCTCCCCCCACGCGGCCATACTCTTCAGAATCGGAAGAAGATCTTTACCTTTTTTGGTCAGAGAGTATTCAGTGTGCGGCGGAACTTCAGAAAAAATAACTTTGGTAAGAATGCCGGATGTCTCGAGGTCGCTGAGTCGCTTTGAAAGAGTTCGCGGATTGATTCCACCAACAGAATCTTGGAGCTGACAGAATCGAAGTTTCTCAGAAGAAAGCGCAAAAAGGAGTCTCGGTGTCCATTTATCTCCAAGAATTTTTGTCGCAAAAACAACACAGCCGGATTTTTTTGGTTTCACTGATGTCTTCTTAAGTATTTTTTGAGCCATGCTTGACTTTCAAAATATTAACACTATACTTTTTATAGTATCTATAATTTTCATAGTAAAAATCAAGATACGCCTCTAATATATCCTAATACATTTCTATGTCAAACATTGAAAATCTCGAGTGGCGTTATGCAACCAAGCGTTACGACACAACCAAAAAACTTACACCAGAGCAGCTCAATATGATCAAAGAAGCGCTTCGACTCTCGCCTTCATCTTTTGGCTTGCAGGCTTGGAAATTTGTCCATGTCACCGATCCAGCTCTTAGGCAAGAACTCGCTGCAGCTGCATGGAATCAACCACAGGTTACAGAGGCATCAGATCTTTTTATTCTTGCATCGTACGTCTCCATCGATGAGGCATTTGTTGATACATACGTTGCATCAGTTGCAGAAACAAGAGGTATTTCGGTTGATGTGTTGAAAGGCTACCGTGATATGATGGTCGGTTCTGTAAAAGGCCGAACCCAAGAACAGCTCACCGAATGGCTCGCACGACAGGTATATATTCCACTTGGTGTTGCGCTTACTGTTGCCGCTGACAACCACATCGACGCCTCTCCAATGGAAGGTTTTGACCCTCAGAAATTCAACGAAATTCTCGGTCTCGACAAACTCAACCTTTGCGCACGCACCATCCTCGCCGTTGGTTTCCGTTCTCCAGAAGACGAAACCCAAAACATGAAGAAGTCACGATTTAGCCAAGAGGAGGTGTTTATTGAGAGGTAGGAATGTTCAAAGTTTTAGATTTCAAAAAGGGATTCTGTAATAGGATCCCTTTTTAGAGAAGTTCATTAATGTAAGCTCGCGAACTCAAGAAAGTTGATTTTCAGAAAAATTCTCTCATATTCAAAAATTTCGGCGCCGAAATTTTGCAGCAAAAAATACTGGAAAACGGTGTCAAATTTAAAACTGAATCTCTGCCGGGCAGAAAATAGAATTAAAAAACTATTTAAGGCTAAATCAATATTTGCATATTCATAAAAATGCTTCGAGTTAAAGTATTACTTTTAATAGAGAAAATGGATTTTTTTATTCGTCTTTATTGAAAATAGAGGAAAACCTTCCCTCACTGATGACTTTGATTACCTCATCAGGCGAGAAGATTCGTCCATTCATCGCGACATATACACCGGGTGCAAGATGCTCAAGTTGGGCCATGGCGTAGCCAAGGCTGAATGGGCCGTCAGAAGGAGAAAAACCAACAATCGGAATCATCGATCCCGTAAGAACAATAACCTGATCGTGGCGTTTAAGATTTGCATTCAAAAATCTCGCCGTATCTGGCATCGTGTAAGTGCCATGGGTGATGATGATTTTTTCATGAGGACTTTCTTCAATTGTTTTTAAAACATTTTTAACGTTATCAGACGTTAAGCTTCTACTATCTTTCATACACACCTCCGTAAAAACACTTTCGTCATAGAGCTTGAGACTTTTAATAAAAGATGGGATAACGGATTTTTCGCTCGGAACAGCCGTATCCTTTGCGCCATCATAATATGAGTCTATCGTTCCGCCGGTGATGATGAAGTGAATTTTTGACATATGTTATTCCCACTCAATTGTACCAGGTGGTTTGTGAGTGATGTCGTACATGACGGCACTGACGCCTTTGACGGCCATCAGGAGATCGCCTAGCTTCCTGAGCAACGCGAAGTCCATTTCGTAGAAGTTGGCGGTCATCGCCTCTTCGCTGCATACAGGGCGCAACACAATAGTTTCGCCAGCGCGACCATTAATTTTTACAGGAGCGAGAATAACGGGGAACTGCCAGACATCATTGTAAATACCTTTCTTGACGCAAAACTGTTTCACAATAGCGTCAGCAGTTTGAAGTAACTTCACGCGTTCTGGCGTCATGAGAGAAGGACCAGCAAACTCAATCTTAGAAATCTCCTCCGGATTAACAGAAAAAACGACACGGTTTATAGCAGAAAATTGATTCGTAATGCGAGTAGAGACGGCATTGAGTCGATCCCAAGGTGCCTCGCCAGTTAAGACGACAGGATTTTTGTATGAGCGGCTATCGCCCTGAACACCAACACTTTGGATAGGCAAAATATGCGCTTTCAGACCGTCTTTTTTGGCTTTCAGGTGGTCATTAATTTTCTTCTCAGTTGCCTTCCAAGTTGTAGGAAGTTCGGCCTTCTTTGCACACAAAACTCGGACGCCAAGACCTGGACCCGGGAATGGATGACGCCAAACGAGAGACTTTTCGAGACCAATTTTTTCTCCGACGGTTCGAACTTCATCTTTATAAAACTCTTTGAGTGGTTCGATGATGAGACCTTTTTTGATCATCTCTTCAATTTGCGGAACACGGTTGTGATGCGTCTTAATCTTCGCAGCATGTTTCGTTCCACCACTTTCGATCGTATCAGGATAAATGGTTCCCTGACCAAGCATCCAGTCTTTTGAGTTGAGTTTCATTTTCTTGA
>JBBIGU010000037.1:0-6948 GCA_037447365.1 Candidatus Peregrinibacteria bacterium
GTTCGAGGAACTTAAACGTAAATGGGTCTGGATCTGTGAAAATGGCGGAGCTGGATATCGATATGATGATGCGGCCGGAGAATTTACGGAGTTTTATCGAATCATGTGGCCAAACTCAGAGGTTCCTTATTCGGATTTTCAAAAACTGGTTACCGAACGATTTGGTGAGATTGTTCATGAGATCGATTTTCACGACAGTGTCACTATTCTTCGTCCGAAAGATTTGCCAATTCTTTCAACTGAGGCGATTTCTGAAAGTTGTCGAATGCTTGAGAAAATGGGTCTCGAATTTCTTCGGGAATACCATTTTGATGAGCATATTCGTCTTGGAAATTCGAATCTTGGTGTTATTTTTTATGGGAAAAATGCCGACAAGGATCAGGGAATTTTTGAATTTGGAACATACCTTTCATCGCTTGGAATTCCCCTGAGCGAGCCATTTCGTGAAATTATTTGTTTTGGTGATAATCCGGGACCACATGGAAATGATGAACATTTTTTGAGTGGACGATACGGAACTCCCGTAAATGTTGGAGATGAAATTCTTCATCGATCGAACCTTTTTTCTGTTTTTAATGAGTCGGGTTTACGGCTTATTGGTCCGACAGCTACAGCATACCTTTTGAAACGACTTCATTTTTCATAAATATTTTTTGCAAACGTTCTTGAAAAGAAAATGAAGTGCTCTATAATGAGGTTAAACACATGAACAACCTCATTACAACTCCTCACCATCGATTTTTTAGCGTAGAGAAGGCGAATAGTGCCCTTGTCTTGGTGCGTCCTATCGTTACCGAACTTTTGACCAGACATAAGCGACTCACAAAAGTACAGTTCGAGATCGAGGCACTGGAGGAAAAAATACAACAGCAAGGCCAGCTCGAACTTGAAGAGTGCGATGAGGCACTTCTTGATCAGCTCTATGATGAAATGTACAAGACTCTTGATCGCATTACCCACAATATAGAGGAGCTTCATGCTGTTGGGTGCGTTTTTAAAGACTTTCAAGTTGGCATTACCGACTTCCCTACCCACTTCAATGGACGAGATGTGTATCTTTGTTGGCAACATGGAGAGAGTGAAATTTCCCATTGGCATGAGATGGAAGATGGCTACAATGGTCGAAATCCGGTGAATGATTATTTTGTAAAACATTCTGGCTCGACTGAACAGCCGGTGTGCTAATTTTTGGACTCGAGAGGCTTGCCGACTTTCCCCGCAACTGGTACAACTCAGTTGGCCCTTATTTTCTTACCTTTTGATTATGGAGGTTTACGATATGCTCATTATTGGTGGCGGATGTGCTGGCCTTTCTGCCGGTATGTACGCTGCGCGATTGAATTTAAAAACACTTTTATTTGCAGAACTTCCTGGTGGACTCATTACGACTACCCATATTGTTGAGAACTGGCCTGGAATTATATCTACCACTGGACCTGACCTTGGAAGCTCCCTCTGGGAACATGCCAAGGCAAGTGGCGTTCTCATGAAGAGCGAGACGATTCGTTCTGTTGAAAAACAGGGCGATCTCTTTATTGCAAAAAGTTCACGCAATGAATACCATGGAAAATCTATTATTTTCGCAACTGGAAGCCTCCATCGTCATTTAGGATGTGCTGGCGAAGAGGAGTTCAAGAATCGTGGAGTTTCGTACTGTGCTCTTTGTGATGGAGCTTTTTACAAAGATAAGGTGGTTGCTATTGTTGGTGGAGGTGACTCTGCTGCGAAAGAGGCTCTCTTCCTTGCTCAGCACGCTTCGAAGGTATATGTCATTGTGCGAAAGGATGTGTTACGAGCAGAGCCGGCTAACCATAAACTCGTTATGAGTGAGCCAAAAATTGAGGTTCTTTTTAAAGAAGAGGTTGAGGAAATTATGGGAAGCAAGAGCGTTGAAAAAGTACGACTTAAGTCCGGACGTGAACTGGATCTTGAGGGCGTGTTCGTTGCTATTGGACAGATCCCTTCTACTGAACTCGCTGCGCAGATTGGCGTAGAACTCAATGATAAAAAAGAGATCAAAATTAACCGACATTCCGAGACAAGCGTGCCTGGTGTATATGCATGCGGAGACTGTACGGATACTGAGTTCAAACAAGCTATTACCGGATCTGCTGAAGGTGTCACTGCTGCGTATTTTGCCTTCTCGTATTTGAAGGGCGGAGGAGGGTTTTAGGGCGCGATTTTAATGAATTCTATTTTGACTTTGGATTACTACAAGAAAGGTCGCCCGTACTCGGGCGGCCTTTAAATTTTCCCATTCTTTCCTTTATTTCTTTGGCGCTGGTTTTGGTGCGGCCTCTGACGTTGTTGATGATTCTGGTGACGGAGAAGCCTCTCCTGTTGTTGGTGTTACTCCTGGCGGAAGTGGCATACTCTCCTGCCTGAAGAGTTGCTGAATATACTTTGGATCATACTGATCAACCTTAATGGTATCGACAAGAATTCCACTAAAGAGAATGAGAATAACATCCTTTCGACTCAAAAGAACCGCTGGGTCGAGATTTTTTGCAAACCTGTAATTATAGAGAAGGAATTTTTTATGCGCCACTTTAATATATGGAACGTACCAAGCCTCCTTTACAATCTTCCAATCAGTCGGAACTGGATAATCTTTCGCGTCATTTAGGTTCCATTTTTCAGCAGTGACAATAATTTTAAGTGCCTCGGCAAGGCTAATTTGATTATCTGGCAATATCTTTCCATTGTCATATCCTTTCACCCAGCCTGCATCTTTTGCAAAACATACATACGGCGCAAACCATTCTGTTCCGACGACATCCTTGAAGCATGGCTTACCAAATCCTTTTGTATCAGCCTTTAGTGCGATCGTGAGCATTTTGAGAAACTCTGATCGCTTCACTGGATTGTTTGGCCGTAAAGTATTGTCCTCGTAGCCTAGGATAATCCCTTTTCCAGTAAGATATTGCAGCGCAAACATGAAATCTTGATCATTCTTCTGCTGTTGATCAATATCAAGAAAGTCTGTGGTAGCCTCACCCAATGTCGATGCCTGCATATCTTTCCCCACAAGAGATGATGTCTTGGATGTTTGCTGATATACCAGTGCTCCAACTGTCAGGAGAATGACAAAAACGAATAACAAAATACTTACCTTCATCGATTTTTTTGCCATCCCTAGATTGCGCTCAAACGATGAAACTGGAGCTGGTGCTGATGTGTGTTTTTTTGTTTTTTTAGCCGTCTTTGCTGGTTTGGCTTTTGCCATATGTGAGTTGGGTAGGGGTAGTTATCTATATTGTACGATGCACAAGTTGGAATAGCAACTTTCACGAAGATCGAGTATAATCCGATCATGATTCAGGGACTTATTTTTGATCTCGACGGAACTATTACCCTCACTCAACAGTTTCACTATCAGGCTTTTTCCCAGGTCTTCGCGAAACATGGAATTGAGTACACAGAACATGACGATCTGTATAAATATGCAGGCATGGGTTCGGGAACTATCTTTCCAACTGTCTTTGCTGATCACGGAATTACGCTTACAGCGGAGCAAATCAAGGAATATTCTGATGAGAAAAAAAATATTTATACGAAGATTCTAGAAGAGAATGAGATCCGCACGGTTGTTGGCATACGAGAATTTTTGCAGCGAATGCGTAATCGTGGCCTTAAGATGTGTATCGCCTCAGGGAATAAACTTGAAGCGATTGAATATCTCCTTGCAAGGGTTGAATTGAAAGAGTTTTTCCCAATCATTACGACCAACAAGGATGCAAAAAATCCAAAACCTGCACCAGATATTTTTTTAGCTGCGGCAGGGAAACTTGGACTTAAGCCAGAAGAATGTATTGTTTTTGAGGATGCTGTTAATGGAATTCAGGCCGCGCGCGCGGCAGGAATCCATTCAATCGGTCTTGCCACGCGAATACCTGTCGAGGATTTGCGCGCGGCAGGTGCCAACCATGTCGTAAGAAGTTATAACGAAATTGATGACGAGATGATTTCTTAGTATACTATTTCTGTTTAGCTCCTCGGCTCAACATTTCCTCACCCTCACTCACATGCTCTTCGAACGACGAAAAGCCCTTCGCTGGCTTGATCTCTACCTGCGTTATACGAATTATCTTGGTGCAGCGCAACTTTATTTAAAGGAGAACTGCCTTCTTCGAAAACCTCTTACGCGTGAGAACATCAAGGATCGAATTCTTGGTCACTGGGGTACTGTGCCGGGACTTAATTTCATCTACGCACACCTCAATTACCTCATCTATAAGCATAAGCTTAATATGATGTTTATCGTAGGCCCTGGTCATGGAGCACCTGCGGTTATTGCCAATTTATTTGCCGAATCGAGCCTTCTCTCTTATTACCCAGATCTCAAGCTCGATGAAAAAGGCACATCGCGTCTTATCAAAATGTTCAGTTGGCCAGGCGGATTCCCAAGTCATACCAACCCGGGAACTCCTGGTGCTATTCTCGAAGGAGGAGAACTTGGCTACTCTCTTTCTACTGCGTATGGTGCCGTTTTGGATAATCCAGATTTAATTGTCGCGTGTGTTGTTGGTGACGGAGAGGCTGAGAGTGGTCCTCTTGCTGCGTCATGGCACAGCAACAAATTCCTCAATCCTGCAGATTCTGGCGCAGTTCTTCCAATTCTCCATATCAATGGATACAAAATTACTGGTCCGACAATTTATGGGACGATGAGTGATGAAGAGCTTCACAGCTACTTCACTGGACTTGGCTATGAACCAATGATGGTCGATGTCACCGATCTTACTAAACACAACTATCACGAAAAAATGATGAAGGCTCTCGAGAGCGCCTATCAAAAAATTCGTGCTATTCAGAAAAAAGCTCGATCCTCAAAAACGCCTTACTTCAAGCCAAAATGGCCGATGATTCTTTTTCGATCGGTCAAAGGATGGAGCGGTATCAAAGACCTTCACAAGCATAAAGTTGAAGGAACATATCATTCGCATGGCATTCCGGCTGGTCATCCAAAAACCGATAACGAAGAGTTTCAGAAAGTTTCCGAGTGGCTTTCCGGTTATAAGTTCAGTGAACTTATTGATGAAAAAGGTCGACCAAAACCTGAAGTTCTTCAATTCCTTCCTGAGAAAAAATTCCGCATGGGTATGAATAAACATGCCCTTGGTGGTGAGATGCGCAAACCACTCAAACTCCCTTCAATTAAAAAACATGAGGTGAAATGCTCCAAGGAAAAATGCGATATCACTCTTGGCAATACTGCTGTTGGTGCTCAATACATGCGAGACATATTTACACTCAATAAAAGAGAAAAGAACTTCCGATTCATGTGTCCTGATGAAACCGAATCAAATAAGCTCCAGGCTCTCTTTGAGGTTACGCAACGCGCTTACATGTGGCCAGTTAAATCGTATGATGAGAATCTCTCGCCAAGCGGTCGTGTTATGGAAATTCTCAATGAGCACTCACTTCAGGGCTGGCTTGAGGGATATTTACTTACTGGTCGTCACGGTATGTTTGCAACGTATGAGGCTTTTGCCACTATTATCGCAAGTATGGTGGATCAGTATGCGAAATTCCTTAAACAGTCATCTCATGTGAAGTGGAGGAAACCGATTTCTTCATTGAATTATCTGTTAACGAGTGTTGGATGGAGACAGGAGCATAATGGCTACTCACATCAGAATCCTTCGTTTATCAGCAATCTCGTGGAAAAACATGGTGCTTTCTGTAGCGTCTACTTCCCTGTTGATGCAAATAGTATGCTCGTCATTCTTGAGGACTGTTTCAAGCGAACGAACAGTATCAATGTCATCGTATCTGGTAAACAACCAATGCCGCAATGGCTCACGATTGAAGAGGCTCGAAAGGAGTTAAAAACTGGCGTTGGGCGTTGGGACTGGATCAATCCAGAACATGCTGCTGATCCAGATGTTGTTATGGCGGCCGCTGGTGATGTCCCTGTTCAGGAATCGATGGCTGCCATTTGGTGGCTCCGAAAGTTGTGTCCAGAACTTCGAGTACGGTTTGTAAATGTCTCTGAAATTACCGCGCTCGGGATCGGCGATGAACGCCATCCCCTCGCGCTCGAAGATGCTCAATTCGAACATTATTTCAGCGCCGACCGTCATGTCATCTTCAACTTCCACGGCTATCCAGGCGTGATTCAGCGACTCATGTTTGGTCACGGCGCCCTTGAACGATTCTGCATTCGCGGCTATATCGAAGAAGGTACGACAACAACGCCATTCGACATGGTCGTCCGAAATAAGACCAGCCGATACCATCTCGCCATGGAAGCAATCAAACACGCAGCTCGATATAACGAGATCGTCGCTAAGAAAATGCCTCGTTTGATCAAATTTTTTGAACAGCAATTAGCTGACCACGCTCAGTATATTGTGAAGCACGGCAAAGACGTTCCCGAGATCGAAAACTGGAGATGGGAGATGTCGTAAGGCGCGACATGAAGCCCGCAGCTTTGTTGATTTATTATGTATTTTATGGTATAATATCATATACAAATACATATCAACATGACTGATCGCCTTGATGCCCAGACCCATGGAAGCAGTGCGCCAATAACTACCCCTCATCTTCAGGTGTCCGATTTAGACATTGCTGCGATCGATAGTACTGTTGGGGCTGACATTGCTGCTGTCTATCAAGATGAACGACAAAAACTTGATGAGATGGTACAGGATCTCGTATCTCAACAGGCCCTTGTCATCTGTGATGCCGTTCGGGCTGTTCAAGAGTTAAATTTACCACTCGTAAAGACCGTTGATCTCCATGATCCGACTCAGGCTGATTACCAAACCCTGAGGGCATTTTTTGATGAAAATACCTATGTTCTTATTGTCAACCCACAGGCAAGAGCTCTCGTTAAAAATCTCTACCGTGACCTGAGGGTAAGAATTGAAAAAGTTCATCAACAAATCTACAATCACTTTTTCGATGAAGAGAGGGGAAAGATATTTGCCGAACTCCGTG
>JBBIGU010000038.1:0-6923 GCA_037447365.1 Candidatus Peregrinibacteria bacterium
GCAGGTGGAAAACAACTTGTTATCGCAGGAACAGGGGTTGAGCTCAACAAATTAAGAGCAAAGGCAAAAAACAACATTCAGTTCGTTGGACACATGTCAGAAGAAGAGCTACCTCATCTCTACGCAAATGCAAAAGCGTTAGTCTTTCCACAAGTAGAAGATTTTGGAATTACGCCACTCGAAAGCATGGCATCTGGTAGACCAGTCTTGGCATACAAAGAAGGAGGAGCTTTAGAAACAGTGAAAGAAGGCGTGACGGGAATATTCTTCAAGGAGCAGAATGCTATTGGTATCGTTCAGGCAGTGCATGAATTCGAACGAAATTACAAAGACTTTTCTCCAGAAAAAATTCGCGAGCATGCCATGAAATTTTCACTCGAAAAATTCAAAGAAAAACTACTCAACTATGTTGAGGACATGTGGACTCAGTTCAAAAAATCATAATACGAAAGATTTTAAAACGAACCTTTGGTAAACGAAACTCTAAGAGGCGTTTTCAGCATGCGGTTTTTGCTTCTTTGGTCGAAAAAAGAAGTCATCGAGAAAGATAGAAACCATAGTGGCAACCGGCACGGAAAGAACAGCACCAAGAACACCCAAGAATCGATATCCAACAAGTAACGCAAAAAGAATAATAATTGGGTTAAGTCCAACAATTTTCTTCATAACAATAGGAACAAGAATATGACTTTCAAACTGCTGAACTACCGTATAAAGAATAGTAACCGAAACGATATTAAAGACTGACTGGTTAAGAACAATTGGAACAGCAACAGCCCATGCAACAAGCGGACCAACAACCGGAACAAGTTCGAGCATACCGGCAATAATAGCAAGAACCGGAGCATATTTAACACCAAGAATAGTCAAACCAATAAAGACGAGAATACCCATACTTACCATCATGATAAGCATGCCACGAAGCCAAAAACCGATCTTTTTCTGAACAAGAATGATCTTTGAAGCAAGGTATTCCTCATGTCGTACAGGGAAAAAGGCAAAAATAAATCGATCAACGGCATGTCGTTCAACAACCATGAAGTAGGCAAGAATGAGAACTAAAATTGTATTAATAAATCCATGAGAAATAATCTTGATGACCTCCCAGATATTGCCACCAATAGCAAAAAGCTGGCCGGCAACAAGCTGAAGACTACTCTCAATCTGACCAGCAACATCGTGAATATTAACACTGCTCAAGAACTGATCAACATACGGCTGAAGTCGAACAGGAATAGGAAGGGTATTCTGACCTTTGGCGAGATTTTTAAGATAAAGACCAAGATTAACCGCAAGTTCCGAAAGCTGTTGAGCAAGAATCGGAATCATGTAAGAAATAATGAAACCTAAAATAAAAATAGCAATAACATAAAAAGTAATAACTGCTACACCGCGTGGAATTTTTCGTTTACTGAGAGAATCAATAGTCGGCTCCATAGCTGCCGCCAAGAGAAAAGCAACAAAGAAAACAACAAGAATATCCGTAATTTTTGTGATAAGATAAGCAAAGGTCAAAAGTCCAAGAATAATAAGAGTGGCCTTTGCGACACCAGCACCTGAAACACTCACAAAAACACGCTGACCAGTAGACTGATGTTCGGTAACTGGAAGTTTTTCTACTTTTTCTTCAACGAAAGATTGGCGACTCGCCTCGGCAACCGTCTCTTTGAGATCATGAACAATCTTTTTTGTTTTTTTAACAATGTCGGTGAGCTTCATAGTACATGAAGGTTATGAATAATTAGGAGCTAACAAAGAGAAGAACAAGATTAACTATAGTATAAGCAAGAAGGGTTAAAACAAGACCAAAAAGAGCATATTTAAATGCATTCTTTCCTTTTTCCTTTTCTTCAGAGTAACTTCCGATGATCATATGATATCCACCAATAACCATGAATAAGGTTGAAACAAGTCCAGAAAAGACGAGTAAGAAATTGATAACTCTCACAATATAAAAAGGAACAAGCCAAAGTGGAATACGACCACTTTTGATGCCACAAGTAAGAGCAGCATCGCGAGGATTGGTAATCTTTACTGATTTACTCTGTTTAGCTCCATTACTTGCGAGAGAAATACCAGGGACAGAAAACTCGGTATTATTAATAACATTCTCCTTTAGCGTGGGAAGCTTCATAAATTTAATACAATCGAGCATCTCTTTAGCCCCAAGTTCAGCAGAACTTCTTTCTTCAGGTATTAAGCTCTTGGCAGAATTGACGCTATCTTGGGCAGTTTGGGCCGAAACGATCAAAAAACTCGAAGAAAATAAAAGAAATGTTCCGAGAATCAAAGCTGATGTTGTCTTTTTCATATAACTACTATAACAAAGAGTAGCAAAAATCCCAAAATAATTGCACAATACGCGAAGTATGAAACCAATTGTTGCCATTGTCGGAAAACCAAATGTCGGAAAATCAACCCTTTTTAACCGAATGGTTGGAAAAAAAGTAGCGATTACATCGGATGTTCCTGGAACAACTCGTGACCGAATTTATCAGAAGTGCGATCTCGACAAACTCGAAACGCTCCTCGTAGATACGGGTGGTCTTCAGTACGGGAAAAAAGAGAACATCGAAGAAGACATCTACTCACAAACGCTCCTTGGTATCGAAGAGGCAAATTTCATTATCTTCGTTATTGATGGATCGGAGTCGCCGACTATCGAGGACGAAAATGCAATCAGAACAATTCTCAAAGCAAAAAAGCCATATATGTGTGTCGCTAACAAAACGGATCGAAAGAGACACGAACACAACATCAATGAGTATTATAGGCTTGGCGTACAGGAAATCACCGAGATAGCAGCGGCACATGGAACCGGCGTAGATGAGATGATGGTCAAACTTGAAAAAGAACTTCGGAAACTTGGTTATAAAAAAGAACCAAAACCAACCAAAAAAGATAACATCATTCCTGTTGCCATTCTTGGTCGTCCAAACGTAGGAAAATCATCACTTTTAAACAGCCTTATTGGTAAAAAGAAAATGATCGTCTCTGATCTCGCAGGAACAACTCGAGACACGGTCGACACGGAACTCGAATGGGAAGGCCAAAAATTCCTTCTTAAGGATACGGCCGGTATTCGACGAAAGGGAAAAATTGGCAAAGAAATAGAATTCTGGAGCGTCCTACGAGGTATTCGAGCACTCGAGGAGTCAGATATCGCAGTTCTTCTCATTGATGCAACTGAGGGCATTGTAGCCCAGGATGCCCACATCGCCGGATATATCAAAGATGAAAAAAAGGGTCTGATTATTGCACTTAATAAAATAGATCTTTTAAGTGTTGAGGAACGAGAAAAGGTTATGCACGACATTCAGCACAAGCTTGAATTTCTTCCATGGTCACCAATGATCATGATTTCAGCACTCAATAGCAAAAATACAGAGAAAATTCTCGAACTTGCACGAGACATTGAAAAAGAACGAGACAAAGACATCGATCCAGATGAGATGAGGAGCATCATTGAAGAAGCCGTAACGCGTCACGCCCCACCACGTTCACATGGACGTGAAATTAAGATTTTTTCAATCGAATACATCAAGAAAAATCCACCAACATTTATTATTACAGTAAGTGATCCAGAAATTTTTCACTTTTCATATAAGCGTTACCTCGAGCGAATTATCCGGGAACGATATGGATTCGGGGGGACAAGCATCGACATGAAGTTTCGAGAGAAACAAGAAGGAAAACCACGCCCAACACATGGAGACCGAATCGATAAGCAAAAAAATAAAAGAAAAGGACGCTAAAAACGCTTTTTTGAAAAATGTTGAATTCTATCAATACTTCTCCACTCTCTTTCTCCATTCCTGAAAGTAGTGACTTCTCATGTCATGATCATGAAATTTAAGACAATGTTCATGCAAAACGACACCATGTGGTGACCCCATTGCAAGAAATTTTTGACGTGCACGACGAAGTTGCCAGGCACTCAGCATAGATTCGACAGTGTCGCCGAATCTTCCAACAAATATCCAAGTAAAAAACCGTCGAAGATATGATGGCGAAAGAGGAGCGGACTGAGTATTACGACAAATAAGATCCTCAGAAAAGTAACCGGAAAGCCAAGGATTATATGTACGAATATCAAAAGGACTAAAAATTGGCCGCAACAATAATACCCAATAACTAAAATAAATATCACTCGAACCATCGCTCAACGGCTGTAAATTCACAAGCGACGTATCCACAAAAAAACTTAAACAAAACCGTCGAGCAACTCGATTTCCATAGCGACGTATTCCGAAAATCTGCGATAAAAAAAGCAAAAACGTCCTGACGATGAACATTCGCCCTTCTTCAGCAATTACAAAAATATCAATATCGCTTTGAGAACTTCCCTGGGTAAGAGCAAGTCGATTACAAACGTATGCCCCCTGAATAAATGGAACAATCCGAAACATCCAGCCATATCGTCTTATTCGCTTCCAAAGATCAAGATCGTCAGAAACATTACGAAGGCGCATTTCAATAATTCGATCTCGTTCAGGCAAAACCACATATCCATTAATAAAAGAGACTCTCTCGCTTTTTTCAATAGTAGCCTGTATCTCATCTGTATCCGCCTCAAAACCCAAGAGCCGATCATGAATTTCCTTGATAGTAAGCGGATAATCCAAGACATCGAAAAACGCGACCGTTTTGACGATAGCATCTTCGAGGGTGTCTGAACTGATTGCTGGGAGAAAGTCCATAGAGCTATTCTAAAGAAGTTGCGACCGTGATACAATCCAATGCCGAGAAGCGTCATACGCCAGCCACCAAACCTCTATGAATATTCAAACCGAAAAACTCGAAAAGATTCTCGCAGCCCTTCCGGCAAAACCGGGTGTCTACAAAATGAAAAATGCGGAAGGGAAAATTATATATATTGGAAAGGCCAAAAACCTCCGAAACCGAGTAAAGAGTTACTTCCAGAACAATCCAGATCTCGATCAGAGAAAAGAGGGGATGGTTTCACAAATCGACGACATCGAGTATATCGAAGTAGGAAGTGACCTCGAGGCAATCATGCTCGAGACAAACCTTATCAAGCAGTTCCGTCCAAAATACAACGTCCTCATGAAGGACGACAAAGGATATGTGTATATTCGCGTTTCCATTAACGAAGATTTTCCAAGAATCACGATCGTAAGACGAAAAGAAAAAGATAAAGCTCGATACTTCGGCCCAAAAACCGCACAGCACAAAGTAAAAAAGACACTCGATATTTTGAGAAAAGTCTTACCATTCCGCCACTGCGGACTCGATATCAAATATCTCGGCGTAGCCGAAAGTCCATCAGGTATCAAATCTCTCGAACATAATGTCGAAGTTACGAACAAAGTGATTAAGTATCCATGTCTCTATCACTTCATTAGACGTTGCGCCGCACCATGTATTGGAAAAATCGATCCGCCGAATTACAACAAAATTATCGACAAGGTAATGAACTTCCTCGAAGGTCGTCCTGACGAACTCATGAATCAGCTCAAGGATGAGATGAATATGTTTGCCACACAAAAGAAGTTCGAAAAAGCAGCAGCCATACGCGATAAGCTCAAGATCATGGACGAGATGTTTGAGAAACAAAGAGTCAGTGACGCCAACCGAAAAGATACCGACGTTATTCACTTCATCATCGATAACTCACGCATTTACACCAACCTTTTTCAAATTCGCGACGGCCGAATCGTTGGGCAAGAAAATTTCATCCTCGACAGCCACACACACAACGAAAAAGAAATCCCATCAACAAGCCAGATTTGCGAGGCATTTATTCGTGACTACTACGAAACCGCCACCAATATCCCTGATGAAATTCTCGTCCCAGAACTTCTCGATCCAGACGAAAAAGAAATGTCAGAAACATGGCTCTCTCAAAAACATGGAAAAAAAGTTCATATTCTCTGGCCACAAATAGGAGAAAAAAATAAACTCCTCGAGCTCTCGCTTGCCAACGCTCGCAGCTACGCTCATCAACAAAAAGTGAAGTGGCTCAAAGAAGAAGTCATCCCAAAAGAATCACTCGAAAACCTCGCCACAACACTCAATCTTAGCAAAGCCCCAAAGCGCGTCGAGTGCTACGACATCTCTCACTTCGGCGGAACAGGAACGGTCGCCTCAATGGTCGTCCTTCTCAACGGAACACCAACAAACTCCGAGTATCGACGATTCAAACTTCGCACGATTCCGCACGGAAAACCAGACGATTACGCAAGCATGCGCGAAGTTCTCACGCGTCGTCTCAAATATCTTACCATCAGCAACTACGCCTACCGATCACCAAGTAAAAAAACATTCGAAGAGATAAAATCCATCCTCACAAAGGAACAAAAAGTCACTCCCGAACAACTCGAAAAGCTCACACCGGAAGCGATTCTCACGATGTGCGATGACAAAAAACTTATTGGTTTTATGGTCAACGAGATCATCAATCATGACTCGTCCATCATGGACCACCTTTGGCTCAATCCCGAATATCACAACCAGGAACTCACTGGAAAACTAATATATAAGCTTCTTGAAAAACATAAAAAAACCAAAAAATGGTACTTCTTCGCAACTCCAGAGTCACAAGAATACTTCGAAACTCAGGGCTTCAAAGAAGTCAAAGAAAAGCCTGATTCTCTCGTGACACACCTCGAAACAACTCCAGAGAAAGAGCGTGCACCCATTCTCTTAATGATCGAAACAGCCAAACTTCTCGAACAGTTCAAGAAGTTCACAGTTCGCCCAGACTTGATCATTCTCGATGGCGGCAAGGGTCAACTTGGCATCGGTGTCGAAGTTCTACACGACCTCAATCTCGACATTCCCATCTGCTCTCTCGCCAAACAAGAAGAGGAGATTTTCGTCCCAAACAACCCTATTTCCATCAAGCTCCCAAAAGACTCCAAAACCTTGCACCTCGTCCAACGCATTCGTGACGAGTCGCA
>JBBIGU010000039.1:0-6826 GCA_037447365.1 Candidatus Peregrinibacteria bacterium
ATGGTGAGAAGTTAAGAAAGCTAGTCGAAAGCTAGTCATCATAAAAACCAAAACAAAAACATATACATGGCCAACGTTCTCACAACCAACTCGATACATTTCAACGCTGAACCATTTCTGACATACTGGCGTCCATTTTGGAATTTCATATCAACGAATCCAATTTTGACGGTAGCAATCATTATCGCAACTCCAATTGCGATACATGTACTCATTTGGCTTTTCCGATACTGGTATATTGGCCAGACAAAAAACGTCTACTTCCGAGTAACGCTTCCTCGCGAAGATAGTCAAAAAGACAAGGAAAAAGAGGTTCAAAAAGACTTCAAAGAGAAGATTGCCATCATGGAACAGTGCTACCGATCTCTCATGGAGATCAAGGAGTTGAATATCATGAATTCGATTCGAAGCTTCTTGTTTCACTCAGATATTATTTCATTTGAACTTACTGTCGAGCATAAAGTGATTTGTTTTTATGTGGTAACCGTTGAGGCATACAGTAAAATCGTGGAAAAACAAATTACGGCATTTTATTCAAATGCAGAAATCGAGCCAGTTGATCCTATTTTAATTGAAAAAAAGCCAGGTCGACACATCAAGTCATTTTACGCATACCAAAAAGAGCCATATTGGTTCTCGATGAAGACATACAAGAAAATTGAAAATGACCCACTCAACAACCTTACGAATATCTTCACAAAACTCGAAGACGATGAGGTAGGATCAATTCAAATCATGGTTCGTCCGGCTGAACGAAAATTTGGTAAGTATGCAGAAAAAATTGGTGAAGCTATTTTCCAGGGAAGAAAAGTTGATCGAAGCGGCATAAAGGAGAATAACTTTATACTTGGATTCTTGAGCGATCTTCTTTTTTCTTTCACAAAAGGAAAGGACGCCAAACCAGAAAAAACAGAGGACGATTGGGCACATGGAATGGTACGTATGATTGCAAGCAAGGAAGAAACCGCCAAGGCAATCGGTGAAAAATCTCAGCAGGTTAACTTCCATACAGTTGTTCGTTTAATTGCAGCATCTCCATCAGAACAGCAAGCAGAAACCATGATGAATAACATGGTTGTAGCACTAAGTGCATTTGGTGATGAAAGCTCAAACTCATTTCAAACAAGACGTGTTATACCTATTGATACTATCAACAACTGGTACATGCTTCGTAATTACAACAAGCGAATTCTCGAGTCACGAATCTTTGGATTTGGAGAGAGGGAAAGTATTCTCTCAGAAGAAGAGCTCGCAACGATGTACCACATGCCAGATGGTAAATATAATTTCACACCAGCAATTCGATGGCTCCCTTACAAGAAGCTTCCCGCTCCAGCAGATATGCCAACAGAAGGTATTCTCCTTGGAAACAATGTTTATAGAGGCATCGTAAAGCCGGTCTATTTCATGAAGAAAGACCGTGGAAGACATCACTACATCATAGGTAAATCTGGTACAGGTAAATCAAGTATTTTGAGTTATATGATTCGTCAGGATATTAAAAATGGCGAAGGTATCGCAGTTATTGATCCACACGGCGATCTCGTTGACGATGCATTGAATTTCATTCCAAAAGAACGAGTAAAGGATGTTATCCTCTTCGACCCAGGTGATATAGAGCGTCCAATGGGTATGAATATTCTCGAGGCAAAAACAGCAGATCAGCAGGACCTCGCAGCATCTCAGGCAACAGAAATTTTCATTAAATTGTTTGGTGATGAGATATTCGGACCTCGTATTCAGCACTACTTCCGAAATGCCTGCTTGACGCTCATGGAAGATCAAGAGGAGGGTGCGACACTCATCGATGTTCCACGTATGTTCGTGGATGAAGAGTTCCGAAAGCGTAAGTGTGCCAAGATCAAAAATCCAGTCGTGAAGTCATTCTGGGATCATGAATATGCTCAAACAGGTGATCGAGAAAAGCAGGAAATGATTCCGTACTTCTCAGCTAAATTTGGTCCGTTCATCACGAACCACATCATGCGTAATACGATCGGTCAGCCAAAATCTGCCTTCAACTTCCGTGAGTGTATGGACCAGGGAAAGATTCTTCTTGTTAAACTTTCAAAGGGAAAGATTGGTGATCTCAATACCCAGCTCCTCGGTCTTGTTATGGTGGCTCGTATTCAGATGGCGGCGATGAGTCGTGCAGACATGCCAGAGGCAGATCGAAGAGATTTTTATCTCTATGTGGATGAGTTCCAGAACTTTGCGACAGATTCATTTGCGTCAATTCTTTCTGAGGCTCGTAAGTATAGGCTCGCACTTATTATGGCTCATCAGTATATTAGTCAGCTTACAGTTTCGAAGAATGGCTCAACCAACACTCAGATCCGAGACGCCGTCTTTGGTAACGTTGGTACGATTACGGCCTTCAAGGTTGGTGCCGAAGATGCAGAATATCTCGCAAAAGAGTTCTCACCAGCGGTAACAGAACAGGATCTGATCGGTATCTCAAATTACAAGGCGTACGTAAAGTTAAACATCAATTCGACAACATCTCGTCCATTCTCACTCGAAACGATTTACGATCACATTGGTGAAAACAAGAAGGTCGGTGAGATTATCAAGGAGTACGCTCGTATGAAATATGGACGAAAACAAGAGTTCGTTGAGCAAGAAATTATCGCACGTATCGGTATTGCGATCGAAGAAGAGAAAAAGGAAGGAGAAGAAGGAGCGGCAGCGGAAACAACACCACCTACGGCCGAGGCAATTATGACTGGAGCAGTAAATGCACCAGCACCTACAGAGCCAACAACTCCAACCGAAACATCATCAAGCCCTACGCCACCAACTCCAACAACAGTATGAACTTCAATCAGTGGAAAATAAATTTCGTACTCCTACTCTTTGTTTCCTCACTTGTGATGGTAACGATGCTTATCGTTGGGACGGATATTTTGAAGGATTTAAAGGTAAAAGAAACTCAAATTAACAACCTTATTGATGAGGTGGGCGCACTGAGAGGGGAAAAAGAAACTGGTACAGTCACTCATTCTTCTGCACGTCCTCTTGCGACAACAGATATATATAACCCTAATCAAGGAGTGATAGATCGACAAACTCTTCTACTTGAGAGTACGGCAGGACAGAAGGTGTATCTCATTGTTGGTCAGCATAGTAAGCTCACGGATACAATTATGGTTGGAGTCGTAGATCACGACAAAAAGCGAATTACACTCATGAGTATTCCAAGAGATTTTTATATTAATGGAAGAAAGATCAATGAATACTATGAGTTCTTCGGAATTCAAAAACTTGCCGATCAAATTGCGAAAATTACAAATCTCACAGTGGACAAGTATGTTATTGTCGATATGCAGTCATTCAAAACATTCGTCGACAAAATTGGTGGAGTAGATGTCTATGTAGAAAAGGGACTTGTCGATACGCTCTACCCAACAGAGAAAAAAGGATATCAGACTTTCTCGATCAGCAAAGGACTTCATCATCTCGATGGCGATACGGCTCTGAAATATGCTCGAAGCCGTGAATCAACATCTGATTTCGATCGCGCAAAGCGGCAGCAACAAGTGATCAAAGCTATCAAGGACACCCTTGAAAAGAAGGAAAACCTCATCCAGTTAATATCGGATGTCTATGGAAGTATCAAAGGAAATGTTGAGACAAATATCACCTATATCGATGCATTAATGACATTTAACACGGTCAGGGGATATGCCATTAGTTCGGATCACGTCTTATCAACATCGAATTTGCTCTACTCGACCTACTCAACAGGCGGTCAGTATATTTTGCTTCCTAAGGACAAAAACTACTCAGAAATTCAAAAAACAATCAACGATTGGCTCAACCAGTAGCCAAAATACGAGTTTTTGACTTTTTTTTATCTTAGTATATACTCTCTCTGCAGTTAAAGCAGAAGGCTTTTTTACAACGTCGCGGGGTGGAGCAGTGGTAGCTCGCAAGGCTCATAACCTTGAGGCCGGTGGTTCGAGTCCACCCCCCGCAACCAAAAGAAACTTAGTACCACGGCAGGGTAGCTCAGTGGTAGAGCAGTGGACTCATAAGCCATTGGTCGCGAGTTCGACTCTCGCCCCTGCCACCAAGTGACCTACAGGCTATTTTGATGTGGAAGGCTGTTTTCCGGTAGGTTGATCAACCTGAATAATGGTTGGAGATGGAGCCATGGATGCATTTGGTCGATGATCTATCTCAAAGAAAAACTTCCACCACTTTCTCGGATTGGAAATATTGTAATACTTAGAAATTCTATCTGCAGAGTTACTAGCCTCAATTGTGTCATTAACCGGCTGATTAAGAAGATCATCGGAAATAATAACAACTTCTTCTCCCGGATTTACAAGACCGAGATTTTGCTTGGCAACCTTCTCGATATACTCACCAGAAGTGTAATAAAGGAGGTCTTCAGCAGCCTTTTTATTATCAGAAGCAATCTTATCATTGAGAGCCTGAAAGTTTTTGATATGATAATCAACCTGATAATTCCTATAAATATAGCTTGTAAGGGCATATAAAAGGTATGAAACCAGGAGGAACTCACCTATAAGGATGAGCTTCGTCATTTTTGAAGCATACTGAAATTCAAATTTCATGCACCAATGGTAACACACTTGAATAGGCCGTTCAATTACAGTAATCTTAAACCAATGCATACGAGACTCAATATATTCGCAATCGGTGCCGGAGGAAGCGGTATGAGTGGACTTATCCGACTTCTCAAGAGGAAAGGGCATCACGTTTCCGGATCAGATCAAGGAAAATCTGCAAAAGTAGATGCTCTTCAGCAAGAAGGCATTCATATCTTCCCAGAGCACAACGAAGCCCATATCACACATGATGTGAATGAGGTTATTTATTCACAGGCAATTCCAGAAGATAATCCAGAGTTACAAAAAGCTCGAAAACTACACATTCCAATCAGATCATACCCAGAAGCTCTAGGAGAATATACATCAGATACAACGCGTATCTGTATCGCCGGAACTCACGGAAAAACAACAACAACAGCAATGGTTGCTGCATGCTTAATTGCAGGAAAAAAAGATCCAACGGTGGTAGTTGGCGCTGAAGTAAAAGAATTGGATGGAAAAAATGAACGACTAGGAAAATCTGATATTTCGGTATTAGAAACATGTGAGTACAAAAAATCATTTCTCGCTATTTCACCAGACATACTCATAATAACGAATATTGATTTCGATCATATTGATTACTATAAAACGAAGAAAAATTATGATGCAGCATTCGTGGAATACATGAATATGGTTCCAAAAAATGGAATGATTCTGTATATGAAAGATGACATAGCGACAAAAAAACTGCTTATGAATGTGAAAGGTGTGACCATCAAGCCAGTTGAGGTAAAAAGAGATTTATATCTGTCAGTACCAGGAAATCACAATCTCAGAAATGCCTCGCTCGCCTACGAGCTCGCTCGGCAATTCAAAATCTCAGACGCTATTGTGCGCAAAGCTCTTCGCGAATTTTCTGGAACAAAACGTCGTCTCGAGTACAAAGGAAAGGCCTCAGCAGGAGGAGCAAAAGTTTACGATGACTACGGCCACCACCCAACCGAAATCAAGGCCACTCTTTCAGCCATTCGAGAGCTCTATCCAACACAAAAGATTCTTACGATCTTTCAGCCACATCAATTCTCACGAACCAAGGCTTTTCTAAAAGACTTCGGGGAGGCTTTCAAAAACACAGACGCCGTGATTATTTCCAATATCTATGAAGCCCGCGACAGCAAAGAAGACAAAGAATCGATGCCACCAGAAAAACTCATCGCCGAAATCGCAAAACATCAATCAAACGTTTCATACGGCGAATCCATCCCAAACACGATTGAAATTCTCAAATCCACCGCAAAAGACTACGACGTTATCGTCACCATGGGCGCAGGGGATGTGAACAGAATCGCCGAAGCTTTAGTGAAATAAAAGATACCTACACTCGCTTCCACATCACTCCATTCGGCGTATCTTCAAGGACGATGCCTCGAGCTTTCAGTGCATCTCGAATCTCATCGGACTTCTTGAAATCTTTCGCTTTTCGAGCCATCTCACGCTGATTAATAAGTCCCTGGATCTCACTATCGAGATCCTTTTCTTCATCCGGAAGAATGGCGAGTACTTGGTCGAATTTCAAAAATAAATTCTTAATTGAATTCACCTGATCCTGAGAAAGAGCGCTTAAAGACATGTCTTCATTAAAATCAGAGATAGCTGAGAACAAAACTCCAAGAGCTCCAGGAACATCAAAGTCGTTACTCAAAAGCTCATCAAATTTACCTTCTCGCCCTTCGATATCGATATTTTTAAGTTCATCCAGATTGCCAACTTTATAATTCGCAAGCAGCCTCCAAAACTGATCAATTCTCGCCAACGAGTTCTTCGCCTGTTCCAAGACCTCTTCGGAGAAGTCCAACGGTGAACGATAATGCGTCAACAAGTACAAATACCGAATCACGCGTCCTGGATAGCTCTTAAATGACTCTCTCAAAGTAACAAAATTATTCAACGATTTTGACATCTTTTCCTTGTTGATATTCACGAACCCGTTGTGGACCCAGTACTTTGAAAAGGGAACGCCGTAAGCGGCCTCGCTCTGGGCAACTTCGCACTCGTGGTGAGGAAAAATTAAATCCAGTCCACCACCATGAATATCAATAGGCTGACCCAAAACAGACTTCACCATAGCCGAGCACTCAATGTGCCATCCTGGTCGTCCACGGCCCCATGGACTCTCCCACGCAGGCTCGCCGGGCTTCTCCAGCTTCCACAAGACAAAGTCCTGAGGGTTTCGCTTGTCATCATTGACCGCAACACGACTACCA
>JBBIGU010000040.1:0-6800 GCA_037447365.1 Candidatus Peregrinibacteria bacterium
CCTGCGTGTCGTTAATATCTCGTAGCATGACGTACTCAAATGAAATTCTTCGCTTTGTTTTTTGCAAATAATATCGAACTGCATCCATGAGGTCGTCGAGTTTGTACCGAAGCGCGATCGGCATAATTTTTTGTCGAAGTTCTTGCGTCGGTGCATGTAGTGAGAGTGCGAGATTTACCTGAAACGGCTCGTCTGCAAATTGTCGGATTTTCTCTACGATACCGGCTGTTGAGACGGTAATTTTTCGCGCTCCGAGACCTACATACTGCGGATCCATAAGAATATTGAGCGACTTGAGGAGATTGTCGTAGTTGCGGAATGGTTCACCAATTCCCATGTAAACAACGTGATTGAGCTCTTCTTTTTCGCCAGTCTGTGCGCTCATACGCTTAAGATATTTTGAAAAATAAATTACCTGATCGGCCATCTCTTCCCATTTGAGACTTCTTTTGAATCTCAATGTGCCCGATGCACAAAATGCGCACTTGAGTGGACAACCAACTTCTGAAGAAATACAGACTGTTCTGCGTCCGTCGTTGAATCGCATGAGCACTCCTTCGATCGTGCTTTTATCTGGAAGTTCGAAGAGAATTTTCATCGTTGAGTTGTCGCTCGAAACTTCTTGAGCGATTGGTTTAACCATTGAAATCTGCAGTTCTGGAGCGCCTGGCGTTGTTTCATCTCCTGTCGCCTTTTCATCAAGAAATTTTTTCAGCGGAGCAGGAAGCGTTGAAATATCACTGAATGTTTCGGCGCCTTCTTGATATACGCCCTGCATAATCTGTTTCGCACGAAAAGTGGGAATATTATTGGCTGCGCAAAATGTTTTGAGATTTTCGAGAGTCAGCATAGAGATGATTTTGGTCTATATTATCATATTTCAAGAATATCTTTTTTATTTTTTCCTTTTGAGCTTTTGCATCAAAGCCCTGCCCGCAAGCACTCCAATCCCGTAACCAGCAAGAGCGCCTCCTACACCTCCGCCAAAACTACTTGCTACATCAATCGCTATATTTTCTTTACGTTTCATAAATACATCTTCTGCTGCTGTGACTGTATGCACAATAGGAGCAGCTGTTTCTGTATAAACATGCGTCATAACCGCTTCTCGTGTCGTATCCATCATTCTCTGAACACTTGTATCAATCGCACCAGATGCTACCACCATCGTTCCAATTACTGCCCCTAATATGCTCAACCTCTTCCTAATCTCTCTGGCTTGGTAGCGAATATGCATTGATGCATGAAATGCCCGAAATGCTTCCTGTGCTTGAGCGTTTTGCCTCTCTCTTTTACGATGAAGCGCCTCTCTATTCACCAACCCCTCTGCGGAATATGACGGGAGTGTTTTTGCATGAGTGGCAGACTTACCATCTCGAAGAAATTTTATTTCTGCCATCGAATACATTGTACGTATATTATCCATCCATACATCTACATCTTCACGCTCAAAGAGAGCTATTCGTCTTCGGGCTATTAAGGCTGTTGGAAAATTCACTTTGTCTACATAGCCGTAATCTTCAATATCATAATCCTGTAAACCTGGATCAGTCTCTTGCTCCATTGGCATGGCAGCCACTACATAGAGAGCATAATGTACGTCAACAACACACAGCATAACTGGTGACTTCCCATGCTCGTCGGCAACTTCGGGAATATCAGCAAAGAACGCTTTCTTTTTTCTGAAGGCGTAAGCCGCAGAAGGAAGCGGAAGACCTTCTGTTACTATTTCAAAACCTTCACTGAGCATGCGATCATTGAGCACGCGTGCAATATTTTGTTTTTCAATATCACCGAGATTTCTCTGTCGCTCTTCTTGTTCTTGATATCGAGATATCAATGCCCGATTTTGCGGAGATGAGGGGGATGAGGGAGATGATTTTGGCAATGTGTTCATAGTAATATCGCTAACTGCCAAGCTAAAAGCTCAGGCTTGTTATTTTAAAATATTTTATATATTTTGTCTATAGCATCTTGGTTCAATGCGGTCTCCTATACTTACCCACCTTTCGATCAACCTCTCTCATTTCGGCTTTATATGAAGCTGAATTTAATTTTGCTGGTGTCGCAAGCAGCTTCCAGTTTTTTGGGTCGATTTCTTCGTTTTCGACGAGGGTGTTGTGAATAATTCGTTCGTGAGGTGTACAAAGTGGCTTAATGAAGTCTGGATTGTGAACTTCGGATTGTGACAAATGTTTCGTGAGTGCGAATCGCTTCGTATGATGATATATCGTTGCAGGTCGTGCACAATCTTTAAAGGCACAGAGACCAGAATATTGCGTGTCGATTTGATGGCGAATGGCGGCCGGAATGTAACGAGTAGCTGGCTTTTGCTCTATGGTATCGGTTGGCTTGGATTGAACAGGTCCGGATTGAACAGATCCGGATTGAGCAGATCCGGATTGAGCCATTTTCTTCTCGATCATTTTTAAAAATTCGAGCATCACCTCTTCCCATGTCACAAGTTCGCGACGATCTTTTTCGAGGCGTTGCCGGAAGAGCCGAAGTCGTGCGGCAATCTCGGCGTTCATCGAAAAGGTGAATGTTTCGCGGTGGCCAGAAAGTTCTGAGAGCTTTGTGGACTGGGAGGGCTTGGGATAGATTTGCTCACCAGGGCCTACTTTTAACATTGTCTCGTTGGTGATTTCTTGACTTGCGTTTATATTTATTTTGCATTCTGAAATTTCGGCGCCGAAATTTTCAGCTTCATTTTTGGCATTATTTGGCATATTTGATGACTTTGACCCACAACTCTCTGTTGTCAATATAGGTTGCTCTAGCGAAAATAAATGTTCGGGGACAATTTCAATCACCCGATCCTCACTCAACTGCTTACGATAGTCTCGTAAATAAACTTCGAGAGAGCGATTAGATAAATTTTCTAATTTATCAATCCATATTTGCTGATTTTCGGGCGTGAGCCAGGCCGTAATCATCCGAATTTTTGACCAACTCACAGTACCGCCATACAGGAGCTTCTGAACGAGTGGCATATTTTTTAGCTGCATATCTATTCGCAAAACCTCCGTGACCACATCGCGACTCACGCCACCGACTTTTGCGGCAAAATCGTAAATAGAATAAAACGTGCGGCCTTCATAGGCGCGACGCTTCTCGACAAGGGGAAGTAAGCCAATAAATGCACGTCGACCTTTGAGCGCGACCGCACCGATGCGCTGTGCGGTTTCAAAAAGATCGCGGTCGCTGAGCGTTTCAGGATCGGCACTATGAAAATATGAAGTGAGATTTGAAAGAAACGAATGTGAAATCATGGGTTGAGCAATTAAAGAATATTTTGCATCAGACCCGCATGATAATTGTCCACTCGAAGACTTCGGGATTTTTTCCGGATTGTAGGTTCGCGCCTATGCGCAATGTAGGTATATTATATGGTTTTTTGAGGTGCAAGACAATGATTTTCAGCTTGCGGTAGGCCAAAAAAGCTATTAAAGTATTCGAGCGTTCCCGTGCTCACTCTTGCTCGCCCTTGCTTACACTCTCTCGCACCTTCTCGCACTCTTACGTCCATAAAATCCCCAATTACCCATGAAATCCCTAACTGCCCGCGAACTTCGACAACGATATATCGATTTTTTTGTGAAGCGCTACGGACATGCGCAAATTCCAAGCAGTAGCGTAATTCCAGAAAATGATCCAACCGTTTTGTTCACGACAGCGGGCATGCATCCGCTTGTTCCTTATTTGATGGGCGAACCACACCCAAGCGGAAAACGTCTTGTTGATGCGCAGAAATGCATTCGAACAGATGATATTGATGAGGTTGGTGATTTTTCGCACTGCACGTTTTTCGAGATGATGGGCAACTGGTCACTTGGTGATTACTTCAAAAAAGAGGCGATTCAAATGAGTTTCGAATTTCTCACGGGCACTGAGGAAAATTTTGGTATTGGCATTGATCCGAAACGACTCTATGTCACCGTCTTCCAAGGTGACGCTGATGCGCCAAAAGACGAGGAGTCAATTGGGCATTGGAAAGCACAATTTGCAAAATCCAATATCGAGGCGAGCGAAGGAACGGCTGGAAAAGATGAACCCGCATCCTGGGAAAATGATGCACATGGTCCACGTATTTTCGCATACGAAAAGAAAAAAAACTGGTGGGGTCCAGCTGGATTAACTGGTCCATGCGGCCCTGATACCGAAATGTTTTATCTCGTACGTCCAGAGATGTCGCAACATGATACCGCAAAATTTGGTCCAGCCTGTCACCCAAACTGTGACTGCGGACGATTCGTTGAAATTTGGAATGATGTGTTTATGCAGTACAACAAAACTCCTGAAGGAAAGTTCGAACCACTTGCGCAACAAAATGTTGATACCGGTTTAGGTCTCGAACGTGTTGTTGGAATCCTTCAGGGAAAGTCGAGCATCTACGAAACGGAACTTTTTTCTGGAGCAAAGTCTACTATTGACCAACAAGTTTCCGAAAATATTGCTGAGCATGGCGCACCAGAAACTCCGCTTTCTGAAGACCAAAAAACACGATGCTACCGAATTATTCTCGACCATCTTCGTGCGTCTGTCTTCATTCTCGGTGATCAGTGGGGCGTTGCTCCTTCGAACACCGACCAAGGATATATTCTTCGACGACTCATTCGACGTGCAGTCCGATGCGGTACGCAACTTGGTATTGCTGAAAATTTCACAGCGCTTGTTGCTGAGTCCTATATCGATCTCTACAAAGACGTCTACCCAGAACTTCTCGCCAACCGCGACAAGATTCACCGCGAGCTCGATCGTGAAGAAACTCGATTCCGCGAGACACTCGTGAAGGGCGAAAAAGAATTTCAGAAACAGATGGAGCCGTTTACTCTATGGAATTTTGGTGATGCTGATAGATATTCAATTATTCATGTTCTTCAGTGGTTTAACATTCTAAAACAAGCATTCAATCCGAACGACAAAGATATTACTGAAATTGCGAAATTTATCGGTCCAAAAATGAAAGATGTGCAAATGATTCTTCGTGGTGTTGGCCCATATGCCGGATTGAGTAATGAAGAAAAGGAGTCGAAACTTTTCGGAGGATTATTTAATTTAGATGAGTTTTCTTTTTTGGGAAAATTCGCACAGCGACTCGATGCACGCGACTTCCAATTCTCCGGCAAGCGCGCATTCTACTTCTACGAAACGTTTGGTTTTCCAAAAGAGCTCATTGCCGAAATGCTCAAAGAACATAGACTCTCTATCGAGGATTCATCCTTCGACGAAGCCTTCAAGGCACATCAAGAGCTCTCACGCGCTGGCGCTGAGCAGAAGTTTGCTGGTGGACTTGCCGATCACTCAGAAGAGTGCACGATGCTTCACACGGCAACACATCTTTCGCATCAGGCACTTCGAACTGTTCTCGGAACACATGTCTTCCAAAAAGGTAGCAACATTACTCGAGAACGAATGCGATTCGACTTCTCGCACAATGAAAAAATGACTCCGGAGCAAATTGCCGAAGTGGAGCGACTTGTAAATGACGCTATCAACCGCGACCTTCCGGTTCACTTCGAAATTCTTGATGTCGAAGAGGCAAAAAAGCGCGGTGCTATCGGTGTTTTTGATGATAAATATGCCTCACTTGGCAACAAGGTGAAGGTTTATTTCATGGGCGACTTTTCGAAGGAAGTTTGCGGTGGCCCACACGTCGAACACACAGGCGTCCTCAAGTCATTCAAGATCACCAAGGAAGAAGCAGTGAGTGACGGCATTCGTCGAATTAAGGCGGTTGTTGGAGGATTACAGAAATAGAAAATTACAGCACGCTGATAGTACGATTCTTTATCGAAGAATTTTCTGGCTGCCGCCATGCTCGATAACTGGTGCCCTCGGTAGGAATCGAACCTACATCTACCCCTTAGGACGGGGTTGTTCTATCCATTGAACTACGAAGGCAAAGCAAATGGGGATTGGCTAAGTATGAATATCTACCTTATGCAAAAGTCTACTTTACGTTAAGCACAACGTACTCTGTCTTGTCCTGTGGAAGAGCTGCCTTATTTGCAATCGTATATATGTCCTTTACTTCTGGGGTGACGCCGGTGTTTTTTAAAAATGTCGTGAGATCGTCGTAACACATTGGAACCACTACTCGTGGCTCAATCTCTTCGATAAGTTCATGAGCTTTTTTTGCGTCGAGTGTTCCATTGCCTCCAACTGGAATCATCAAGACATCAACATCACCGATTTTTTCAATGAGTTCAGACGTAATTGGTTTGTCGAGTTTTCCAAGAAAACAGACCGAGATATCGTCGACACGAAATTGAAAAACCGTTTTTGACTCAAATGCGCCATCGTTAACAATTTGCATTCCGATGACTGGCACTTCGCTAACCTCAAACTCCCCCGGAACATCACACGCCTTTGGTTCACCGGCGACAGCGGCCAGTTTGTGTGGTTTTTCGCCTGCAATTTCTGAAACAATCACGAGGTCGGCCTTGAGTTTTTCATTCTTGACGTCTGCTGCAAATGGGTTCGTAACAACTGTTCCTTTTTTACCCTTAATTGTGAAACATGATTCTCCGTGCCAAGTCATATCCATAAAGCTGAATTTTAGAGTATATCGATTGGGTTTATCGTGTAGCCTTAGGCTGTGGATTTTGCCCGCGGGAATACTAGTCGAATTTTGAGGCGGAGACAAGAGGGACTGTTTGCCATTTTATCCCATACAGATTACGATAACCTTACCAATTTCTGATATTTTCCTAAACAATCTGACCCGCCCGTCTTTATGATTCCTGAAATAAAAAAATCCGTTGCGGTTAGCTGTTTTCCACATAGGCGTCCTGATT
>JBBIGU010000041.1:0-5119 GCA_037447365.1 Candidatus Peregrinibacteria bacterium
ACCCCGACATTCTTTTCGTCGCATACGGCGCACCCGCCCAAGAAAAATGGATCGCCCGTAACATCCGAAAAATGCCAACGGTCAAAGTAGCCATTGGTGTCGGCGGAACCTTCGACTTCGTCTCAGGCCTAGTCCCCCGCGCCCCAACCCTCCTCCAAACCCTCGGCCTCGAGTGGCTCTACCGCCTCATCAAAGAACCAAAACGCTGGAGGCGAATCTACAATGCCACCGTCATTTTTCCGTGGAAGTTCCTCAAGAGTAAGACTACTAGCAACTGGCCATCGAGATAAGCCTAATCATCCTCATTCTTCCTTCTTCGTCGCTGCTTTTCTTCGACCTTCATTTTAACGGATTCGATAACAGGTTTGAGGTGATCCATGAGCGTGTTCATGACGCGCAAAGGGCTGATGACCATCTGATTCACCTTGTCGGTAACTTCTTTGGCGTCTTCGGTCATCTTCGAAACATCACGAAGAATGAAAGTCGCATACAAAAGTGTCATGCACAAAAAAACGACGAGGACGAGAAATCCAACGGCGAGAGAAATATACAAAACATCCAACGAGGTATTGATCATGTGAGGTGAGAGTGAGTGAGTCGAACTTTACAAAAGCTACTCTACCACAAAGTTTCTACCCTAACAACTTCTTCACTAAATCATTCACCATTCCTGGATTAGCACGACCCTTCATTCGAGCCATAACCTGGCCAACCAAGAAGCCAAAAACTTTTACTTTTCCAGACTTGTACTCATCAACAATTGCTGGATTTGCGGCCAAAACTTCGGCAGCAACCTTTTCGATTTCACCAGTATCACTCACCTGCTCGAGACCTTTTTCTTTGATAATCTCAGCAGCACTCTTTCCCTTCAAATACATCTCTTCAAAAATCTCACCCTTCGCCATATTGTTAGAAATTTTTCCGGACTCAACCGCATTGAGAAGTTCAGCAAGTGATTCAGGAGTAACCGGCGACTCTTCAATATCCTTAGCATCTTCATTCAAGAATCGAATCAGCACTGTGGTAATAAAACTCGCGAGTTTCTTTGGTTCATACTTGGTCAAAGGAAGCGTTTTCTCAAAGTATTCAGCCAATGCCTTATTCTCAGTAAGAAGGTAAACATCGCCCTCGCTCAAGGCATAATCCTTTACATAACGAAGACGTCGGACGTATGGCAACTCTGGGAGCATGCCACGATACTCCTCAACCGTCTCACACTTCACAAACAAAGGTGGTAAGTCCGGTTCTGGGAAGTATCGATAGTCATCAGCACCTTCTTTTTCACGCATGAAATAGGTCTCCTGTTTCTCATCTTTCCAGCCAACCGTAATATCTTTGCTCTGAGCTTTTCCTTCCTCCCACAACTTCTTCTGGCGCTTAATTTCATATTTGATAGCACTTTCAAGAGATCGGAATGAGTTGAGATTCTTAATCTCGGCACGTGGATATAACTTCGTATCACCAACTGGACGCAAAGAAACAGAGGCGTCGAAACGCATCATACCTTTCTCCATATCAGCCTCACTGGAACCGACATATCGCAATACAATTTGGATTTCCTTGGCATAGGCAACAGCTTCTTCGGCAGAACGAATGTCTGGATCGCTCACGATTTCCATAAGACCAATACCTGATCGGTTGTAATCACAAAGCGTCCCTCGATCAATATGGGAAAGTTTTCCAGCATCATCTTCAAGGTGAAGACGAGTAATTCCAACTGTCTTTTCTTCACCATTCACAAGAATTTTCAAAGATCCATGTTCAGAGACCGGCTTATCGTACTGTGAAATTTGAAATCCTTTTGGGAGATCTGGGTAGAAGTAGTTTTTTCGATCAAATTTCGAAACCTCAGGAATATTGCAATTCAAGGCTATAGCCGCAATTAAGCCCTTTCGGACCGCCTCTTCATTAATAACCGGGAGCTGACCAGGAAAACCCATACAGACCGGGCAGGTATTCTCATTAGGCTCGGCATTATAAGCATTCGAGGAGCAGCCACAGAACATCTTTGTTTTCGTGGAAATCTGGGCGTGGATTTCAAGACCAATAATAGCTTCGTAAACTTGACTCATGGCGACATTGTAACGGTAGAATAGAGTTTTTCAAACCTGTTTTTTAAGTCGGCCAAGGTTCCGACATTTTCAATGAGATAAGGAGTTTCGTAATCCCGGGTCACAGAGTACAAAGCATCGAAATAAACATCAGTCTTTCCACGAGCCAAAACACGCTGCTTACAGAGATTCTTGGGTGCAGTAACCTTCAAAAGAAGGTCGACATGCTTCGCCAGGCCTTCAGGCTCAAAGGCAGCAGCTTCTATCACCATCTTCGCAACTCCAAGTTTCTTTTGTTGATCAATCCAGTGAGTTACCTCATTGGCAACAAGCGGATGAATCAGATGCTCAAGAATCTTGAATTTGAGCGGGTTAGAAAGAACCATCTTAGCCAGACGCGAGGCCAAAACCGATCCATCTTTGGCAATAAAGCTCTTACCGAAGAACTCCCCTATTCGCTTAGTTCCGGGCGCCCCAGGCTTATAGAGGTCATGAACCGCATCATCAGCACGCCAGACAGCAAAACCCTTCTCTTCAAAAAAAGAAAGAATAGTCGACTTGCCACTACCCGGTGGGCCGAAGACTCCAACAATAAAAGGCTTCTTAATCATATGAAAATTACTGAGAAATGATGTCTACGCCGCACAGTGCATACGCCTTCTTGTAAGCCGCCACGCATCGCTTCGCTTCGCGTGGCTCAATCTTCACATCCAACTCATGCGCAATTCGATTCCTTACTTTATGAGCATCCCACAAGTCCTGAATATTCGGGAGTTGCTTACCGATTTTCTTGAGTTTTTCTCCAAGTGGCCCCCTATAGCCCTTTTTTGAGAGAAGAAGATCAAGCAGCTTATCCCCTTCCAAAACACTATGACGAGGATCCCAATAGACTCGTTTCTCGAGATCGATAAAACGAGCACGAATATCATCAAGCTCACGTTCAGAAAAAAGAGGTTTTCTGTGACGAAAAGTTCGATAGATAAAAACACAAAAGATGACGAGAAATAAAACAATCGCTATCAGAAGAGGAAAATTCATAACAAGGCATTAACGACGAATAATCCTTTTAACAATTTTTTTCTTTTTTTCAGGAGCCTTTTCTATTTCCTGTTCGGAAACAGCATCAGCAGTATTCGCTTCTTCGTGGCCAGGAAGGTGACCCGTTTTTTTCATATGCTCATAGAGCATTCCGGAAAGAAGTGATTTTAAAGAATCGTGACTATTGAAATTATGATGTTCCATATACTCTTCCTGATATTTGAGAATCTGTCTCTCTATACGTTTCGGATTATTTCCGCCCTCCATTTTCATAGTTGAGTTTCCACCTACTTTTTCAAGGGTTACATCTCCATAACCAAGAACCGTACGCCAAAAACCAGCAATCGTATAGCTCACCCCTTCAACCATATGATATTCGATTCGGGTGGTCGAAACCTCAAAAAGACTTGGGGAACGAATATCAATAACAGCCCTATCCGTGATGAGCCAAACATAATAATACCAATCATACAAATCATAAAAAATTCGCATGACGGCCATGATCATCCATGCAATCGCCGCCCAAAAAAGCGTTGGAAAGAAGAATAACAAAATAACAGGAAAACAAAACCCAATAATAAAAATTTTCAAAAAAACAGGAAACATAATGGCAAGATTCCTATGAACCACAGAGTGAATTTTTTCACCCTTTTCGAGATATTCTCCGAAAAAATAATAAGCTGTTTTCATGCACCTAGTATAGTACTGAACTTCTGTCAGCTTGTAAATAAATCAAAAAAACGATAAAATAACTCTACTATGAATCCCACTCCCCTAGAGGACATGAACAACGAAGAGGAAGATATGACCAATCTTCAACCAGTTGACCAAATAAAGCCTCTTCATCGCAAAAAATCAAAAGATAAATCCGCACTCAAAAGAGGGTTGAAATTTATTGGAGAAATAGTATTTGACGCAATCATCATTATAGGATTGGTCTTAATCATTAGAACGTATGTTATCGCGCCATTTCAAGTACATGGAACATCCATGTGTAACACATTAAATTATCAAGATGGAATCTGTAACTCAGGTTATGGAGAATATCTTATTATCAGCAAATTCAGCTATATAATCGGACAACCAGAACGGGGAGACATTGTTGTTTTTCGACCACCAGGAACGATAAAATATGGAAAATTTGAATCACTTCTCAAAACGCTCTTTCATCTCGACAATCAAGAATTTTTCATTAAGCGAGTTATCGGACTTCCAGGAGAAACGGTGGAACTTAAAAATGGCTATGTTTACGTAACAAACGCGCAAAATCCAAATGGATTCAAGCTCAATGAGTCATATTTAAGTTCAATCAATCAAGGCAACACCCAGCCACTCATTCCAGGAAAAACAAAATTTGTAATCCCGGAAGGACGTTATCTTGTATTTGGTGACAATCGCGTCGTTTCAACAGATGCGCGAAGTTGTTTCAAAAGCTCAATCTCATCAGGCTGTCAGTTTGAAGAAGATGCATTCATTGGAATGGAAAACATCGAAGGAAAAGCTTCGATTATCCTCTTTCCTCTCAATGAACTCGGAAGAATTAAAAACCCTTACTTAGCATTAAGTGCGAAGTAAAGCTCGATAAGCATAACAGAAGTGATCAGGAGAATTCCTGTCCACCAGGTCAAAACTCCAGCAAGCTGAAGGGCAAGAGCGCCAAGTGTTAATAAACTCAATAACACGCCCTGTCTCAATGATATATTAATGTGGTGATAATACACTTCATTTCTATTCAGCCAGAGACGGATATAAAATCCAAAAATTGCAAAACTGCAAGAGAGTGCAAGAAAAAGAGTTAAAAAGAAAAATGCCAACGCCATTCCTGTCGACTCAAACGGAGTAAGCTTTGTAATAACAACAAACCACCCAATCCAGCTCATAAGAGCAGCAAGGCCAATGATGGAGAGATATTTTTGATGAGTCATAAGGCAAAGGTAAAAGAAATATTATGCGTCAGTAATACGATCAAGTTTTCGAGCAAAAAGAAAGAAGATAAGACCAATAGCAAAAGCGATAAAAAGTGTAAGAAG
>JBBIGU010000042.1:0-4212 GCA_037447365.1 Candidatus Peregrinibacteria bacterium
GCACTATTATCAGTCGATGACGTCAGCACAGCTTCCAGCAAATCTCATTCAAGGTATGCGCGATTTTTTCGGAGCGCACACTTATGAACGGACGGACAAGCCGGGAATATTTCATGCTGACTGGAACTCATAAATTAGAACGTATAACGAACTTACCGTATGGCTCAAAAATCATCAGAATATAGGTCAGGAATTCCATTTCAAAAGGCGCAAAGTGATTTCACGCTCATTATTTTTGGAGCATCGGGATCGCTCGCAAAACTCAAACTTTTTCCGTCACTTTATCAGCTCCACTTAGAAAAACGTACACCAAAGGACTTCAAAATCGTTGGCTATGCGAGAACTGAAATGTCACAAGAGGAATTCAAAGATGAGTTTCGTCAGGCGGTTCGAGCTAAATTCAAAACAACAACCGATGAAAAAATCCTTGAAGATGTTATAAAAAATGTAAGTTATGTAAGTGGAAATTATGACAACGAAACAGACTACAGTGCACTCGAAAAACATCTCAGTGTAATTGAAAAAAAGAACAACAAGCGGATTCGAATGGCCTACCTCTCTACGCCACCATCAGTTTTTGAGGCAGTCATAAAACAGCTCGGAAAAGCCAAATTAGACACATCATTATCAAAACTTCGACTCATTGTCGAAAAGCCATTTGGATACGATCTTCCATCGGCAAAGCGTCTTGAAGGTATTCTTCTCGAAAATTTCCAAGAAAATCAATTCTTCCTTCTTGATCATTATCTTGGAAAAGAAGCTGTCTTCAACCTTCTTTCATTACGCTACGCCAACCCAATTCTCACCTCACTTATTCGCGGAGAATACATTAGTAATATTCAAATAAATGGCTTGGAGAAGTTCGGAACCGAAGGTCGCGCAAGCTACTTTGATCACGTCGGATCGGTACGTGACATGATCCAGTCACATCTTTTTCAGATTCTCGCATTTCTAACGATGGATCTTCCAGAGCAGATTACCTGCGAGTCGGTACATCGCGCGAAACGTAATCTCATCGAATCGCTTCACCTGAAAGATTTGAAATCATCAGTCGTGAGAGGTCAGTACAAAGGATACGCAAAAGAAAAAGGCGTACAGCCAAAATCGAAGACAGAAACTTTTGCAGCTATCCGCCTTTTTATCGACAATCTCAACTGGCACAACGTTCCAGTATACATGCGGACAGGCAAGAAAATGAAAGAACAGCTCACAAGTGTTGTTATTGAGTTCAAGCCACAGCCACTCCAGAAGGGAAGTAGGAATAACCTTGAACCGAATAAGCTCATCATTCAGCTCCAGCCATTTGAGAAGATCGAATTTAATCTTCTGACAAAGATGGGTGGCTCAGAGGTAGACTTCGTTCCACTCAATACTGGTAAGCCAATTTACTGCAGCGGTGACTGTCTCGATGAGCACAGTCGACTTCTTCTCGAAGTTATTAAGGGCGAGAAGATGCTCTTTCTCGAGTTCTCAGAAATTTATGCTGCATGGAACGTCGTCGATCAAATCACAAAATCTTCCGAAAAAGGTGACATCCCACTTCATCTCTACGAGCCAGGAACATTCGGACCAAAGGAGACAGGAAAAATGCTCGAAGACGGTAGTCACACCTGGCACGACAATTTTTAATCTCATAACCTCACCTCCATGAAACCAGTTATCACGATTGTGCATGAAGAAGATGAGTTCTATAAAAAGGCGTTGCATTGGGTTATTGAAGAAATTCATAGCACTCTTACACGATACGGGGAGTGTCGAGTTGGTCTTTCAGGTGGATCAACCCCAAAGGCACTCTACAGAATAATGGGAAAGTCACATTTTCCATGGGAACGTATTGTATGGATCGAAATTGATGAACGTTATGTGCCAATATCCGACAAGGCAAATAATGCGAGCATGATTATGAGTGAGCTCATTGAAGAGGCGGGAAATCCAGATAAAAAAACACTCTCAAAAAAATTTCTCCACTTCGATACTTCACTTCCATACGACCAGTCGTATCTTGCCTATGAACAAAAGCTTCTTGAACTTAAACGCGCACGTTCAAGTGACGAACCACTCTTTGATCTTATGGTTTTGGGCGCAGGTCCAGATGGTCACATCGCATCAATTTTCCCAGACTCACTCGACTCGATGCGCAAAGGTTTCCTCACGGGTCAAACCTCAACCGACACCTTCGACATTCACGACCGTCTCACTTGCACTCTAGAGGCCCTCACAAACTGCCACAAAGCCCTTCTCTTACTCAAAGGTCATGAGAAGCACGATATCCTCAAGAAACTCGAATCAGGCGATACAGCGACACCAGTAGGGAAGTTTGCAGAGAAAGTCGAAACGGAAGTTTTGTATACGACATAGGTCTCACCGTTGTAGCACAAGCTTCTCTACCGCCTTTGCAATATCCTTTATGCCAAGTCCTGCGATTTCATAGAGCTCATCAGCGGTGCCGCTGAGTTGGTATCCACGAACACCGAGGTGGGTAATTGGAAGTGAGAGGCCGGAGTCTTCAAGAGATTGAGAGACGAGCATGCCAAGGCCACAAGCGACGTTGTGATCTTCGAGTGTGAGAATTTTTCCAGTTTTTTTGGCGCTCTTTTCGAGGGTTTCGTGGTCGAAAGGTTTCATCGAGCTGACGACAAGAATCTCGACATCAATCGTTTCTTTGAGAAGTTCGCGGACTTCAATCGCTCGCGGAACCATAGGTCCGCTCGCGACAATCGTCACATCTTTTCCGGTTCGTGCGACGTCTGCCTTTCCGATTTTGAACTCGTAATCACCACCGAAGAATGGCTTCGTTGGGTCGTCTTCTCGGGTAATGGTTGGAACCTTTGCGCGTCCCATTCGGACGTAAAAATTTCCATACTCACCTGCAATGGCGCGAATCATTCGATCACACTGATTTGGGTCGGCCGGTTCAAGAACCGAGGTGTGATACATCCCCAAGAATGAACTAATATCATCAATCGCCTGATGCGTTGGACCATCTTCGCCGACAGAAAGTCCGCAGTGAGTCGCCACCATTTTAACATTCGTTTCATTGATATCGTTGACGCGTGCCTGGTCTTTTGCACGACTACTCATAAATGCTCCAAAGGTTGAACAGAATGGAATAAATCCACGCAAACTTAAACCTCCGGCAGCACTGACCATGTGTTGTTCGCTAATACCACACTCGATATGTCGCTCAGGGAAAGCCTTTTTTACGCCATCTGTTTTGACAGATCCAGCGAGATCGGCCGTCATGGCGAGAACATTTCCATTGAGCCCAGCAAGATCGGTAAGCGCATTGCCATACGCACCGCGACAATCCACTTTCTCTGTTACTGCATACTCTCGAGGCGTGCCACTCTTAAATCCCTCCATCGGCGTACCACTCTTTACAACATCGGCCGAGAAAATTTTCCCCTGTAAGCTTCCACCAAATCCCACACCGGAACGAAGTGAGGGTGCTGTTCCCGTTCCCGAATCTGACTTAAAATTATCTAAGAATTCTTGAATCATTATCTTCTGCTCTTCGCTCAAAACGAGCTCACTAAGCGCCTTATCGGCCAACTCACGACTCGGAGCATTGCCATGCCAACTTGCCTTACCGGCCTCTGCCTCACTTTCCATATAGGAAACGCCCTTACCCATCACCGTCTTCGCTAACAAGCAAACAGGTCGTCCACCATCAGTTTCATTACCAGCGTTCATTTGCATCGCCTTCGCACGTGAAAGAGCGTTCCACATTGCCTGATAGTCGTGACCATCAACTTCGATAACTTCCCATCCAGCAGCGCGGTAATGACCTGCGATATTGACTGGCATAATCTCATCAAGAGTAGAGGTAAGCTGGATTTCGTTGTAATCAATAAATAAAACAAGATTTGATAACTTGTATTTATGTGCAAAGTTCATCATCTCATACGTCTGACCCTCTTGCTGTTCGCCATCTCCCATTAACAAATAAACGGTCTCAGATGTTTTTTTGGAGAGATGATCGCCAAGGGCAAATGCAGATGCGACAGATGCGCCAACACCAAGAGGTCCTGTTGAGTAATGAATACCTCGAACGTGTCGATTGACGTGACCTTCGAAGACATCATTTGGTTTTCGAAACATAGTGACGGCTCGCTCTTTGTCTACGACACCGAGCTCGCCCAAAATCGCATATACAGCAGGGGAGACGTGACCATTTGAAACAATAACGGGGTCGTTATTCTGGCTAATTAC
>JBBIGU010000043.1:0-3806 GCA_037447365.1 Candidatus Peregrinibacteria bacterium
AAACAGGAACAATTACAAAAGGAAAACCAGAACTTATAGCTATTCGCGGATATGAAAAAGGCATGACAGAAGACGAGATCGTTGCAATTATGGCGTCCCTTGAATCTCGCTCGGAACATCCTATTGCACATGCGGTGGTGTCATATGCAAAAGATCATAAGATAAATACGCATGGTATCGAAAATTTTGAGATTATAAAGGGTAAAGGCGTAAGAGCAAGCGTAAAAGGGGTGCAGTATTTTGCTGGCAATATTGCAATGCTAGATGAGCTTGGGCTTAAAATAGATAGAAAAGCTATTGAGCAAGATACGACAGAGGGAAAAACTCCGGTCATCCTTGCAACAAAAGAGAAAATTCTCGGAGTGGTCATGGTCGCTGATGCGCTAAAGATAGAGGCAAAAGATGCGGTCGAAAAATTGCAACAACTTGGCATTAAGATAATTATGCTTACTGGTGATAATGAAAATACGGCTCGATATATCGCCGATCAGGTAGGTATTGATGAGGTGGCAGCAGAGGCTCTTCCCCAGGATAAGCTCGCAAAAGTAAAGGAGCTTCAGGAGAAGGGAGAAATTGTGGCGATGACGGGAGATGGAGTAAATGACGCTCCTGCGTTGGCACAAGCAGATATTGGTATTGCAATGAGTACGGGAACAGACGTAGCAATAGAGTCAGCAGGAATTACGCTTTTGAATGGAGATATCTCTAAACTTACAAAGGCTATTCGACTCTCAAAATTTACCATGAGAGGTATTAAGCAAAATCTTTTTTGGGCATTCGCTTATAACGTCATAGGAATTCCAGTCGCGGCAGGAATGTTATATCCATTTTGGGGGATTCTTTTAAATCCAGTTTTCGCAGGTTTAGCAATGGCTTTATCAAGCGTTTCAGTTGTGAGTAACTCGCTTCGCTTGAAGTTAAGAAAATTGTAAAACACAATATAGCTCTCGTAACTTTTATCTCTAAATTTTGCCAAAAATGACTACAAAAAATACATCGAATACATCACAAACTCACATATTTCATGTCAAAGGTATGCACTGTAATGCATGCGTTCTTCTCACGGAAAGTGAAGTAGGGGAAGATCCAAAAGTTCGCTCTGCCAAGTCAGATCTCGCATCGTGTACAATTGAGGTAACGGGTGATTTTGGCAGCCTCACGCCAGCAGAAATTGCAAAAGAGCTCACGGAAAAAATCGAAAAACATGGCTATACGCTTTCGCTCGAACGCGAAGATGAAAGTATTCATCACTGGTCTGATTTTAAAATAGCACTTCCAATAGCTTTGCTTTTTCTGATTGGATTTTTTATTCTTCAGAAGCTCGGAATTGTAAATATTATCACGGCAAGTAGCGTCACGTATGGAACGGCATTTTTGATCGGAGTTGTTGCATCTCTTTCAACGTGCATGGCAGTCGTCGGTGGTCTCCTCTTATCACTTTCAGCTAACTACGCCAAGAGTGGGGACAAGGTAAAACCTCAGGTTATGTTTCACATCGGACGCCTTATTGGTTTCTTCATTCTTGGGGGTGTGATCGGTCTCATTGGAGGCGCATTCAGGATTACGCCGATGATGAATTTTGTGATCGGACTTGTGATCGCTTTCGTTATGTTTATTCTTGGTGTTAACTTGCTTGACGTCTTTCCATGGGCCAAGAGATTTCAATTTTCTCCACCAAAAGTTCTCTCAAAAAACGTTCTAGGAGCAGCAAAAATGACCCACGCTCTTGCCCCATTTCTTATTGGAATAGCAACATTTTTCCTTCCATGTGGATTTACGCAGTCGATGCAGGTATACTCACTTTCAACGGGAAGTTTTTTGCAAGGCGCATTAACGATGTTTATTTTCGCGCTCGGAACCTTACCGGTCCTCGCGCTCATGAGCTTCACCTCTCTTACAATTCAACAGGGTGTTAAGTCGCGTATTTTCTTCAAAGTAGCCGGTCTCATTGTAATCGTTTTTGCCCTCTTCAATCTCATAAACAGTCTCGTTATTATTGGCATCGTTCCGCCAATTTTTAACTTCTAGTCTTATACATAGTTCATCAGACATTAAACCACTCAATCCACCATGAAATTCGCATTCTTTGCATCAATAGCTTTCGGAATTATTATCTCAGTACTGGTCATGACTGGTCTCGGAAACGAAACAGTGCCATCGTCCGATGCACCTCCAGTACCACAAATCGTTAATGGCGTTCAAATGATCGATATTACGGCACGCGGAGGTTATAAGCCGAAACAAACGATTGCCAAGGCAGGTGTTCCGTCCGTAATTCGAATGAAGACTCAGTCAACGTTCGACTGCTCATCGGCACTTATTATCCCAAGTATTGGCTACTCAACATCGCTCCCTGCGACAGGCGTGACGGAAATACCAGTTCCATCACAAAAGGCTGGATCAATCCTCCGAGGTATGTGTGGAATGGGTATGTATAGTTTTAGCATTATCTTCAACTAAAAACGCACTTTCGCTTCATCGAGAGCTGCTTTATACTGAAGAAAATACTATCGATCACATACGACTCCATATGAAAAAAAATACGATCGGCCTGATGGGCCTCGGAACAATGGGTGGGAATCTCGCTCGTAATATTGCCAGCAAGGGTTTTTCGATAAGTCTCTTTAATCGCCATCCAGAGAAAGTCGACGCTTTTCTCAAAGCACATCAAGAAAAGAATCTCTACGGATATCACGACCTTGCACAGTTCGTCGACTCTCTCGAGCGTCCACGAAAAATTATTCTCATGGTTCCGGCAGGCGCTCCAGTTGATGAAACGCTCACGCAGCTCCTCGACTTTCTCAAGCCAGGAGACATCGTAATTGATGGAGGAAATTCTTACTTTAAAGACACCATTCGACGTCAGGAAGCGCTTAAAAGAGCCAATATTCACTTCATCGGCGCAGGAGTTTCTGGAGGAGAAGAAGGTGCACTGAAAGGCCCAAGCATCATGATCGGTGGAGAAAAATCGGCGTGCAAAGAAGTCGCTCCAATTCTCAAAAAAATTGCTGCCAAAGACTTTGTCGGAGGAACGTGCGGAGGATATATGGGTGCTGGAGGAGCTGGTCACTACGTCAAAATGATTCACAACGGGATTGAATACGCGATTATGCAGATGATCGCAGAAACGTACTCACTCCTCAAAACGCACTACAAACTTTCAAATGAGCTCATTGCAGAATTTTTCGAAGCTTGTGATGATGGAAAATTAAATGGATATCTCATGGAAATTGTTCCAGGAGTTCTCAGGAAAAGAGATGGAAAAAAATCTCTCGTCGATCTGATTCTTGATAGCGCAAAAAACAAAGGAACGGGAAAGTGGACCTCGCAAGAAGCACTAGATGTAGGGATTCCTTTGTCATCGATTACCCAGGCGGTCTTTGCTCGCTATCTCTCAACTGATAAAAAGCTTCGCACGGAACTTGCAAAAGTTTCCCCAAGAAAATCGATCAAACCAAACATGCCGCTCGAAGCATTTTTACAAAATCTTGAGAAGGCACTTTACGGAGCATTTCTTATGGCATATGCCGAAGGGCTTCACCTTCTTAAGAAGGCAGATGAAGAGTACGGATTCAAGCTCGACATGGGCGAGGCGATTCGTGTTTGGCAGGGTGGCTGCATTATTCGATCAAAACTTCTCAAGGATCTTACGGAGGCAAAAAATGAAATTGCCAAGAGTCATTTTTTGATGAACAAAAAAGCTGCAAAAAAGGTGGCATCAGTAGAAAAAGCCTGGACAGTAGTTCTTCAGGAGGGCCTCAGAAGTTATACCCCAACTCCAGCACTCACGGCTGCAATGCACTATT
>JBBIGU010000044.1:0-2108 GCA_037447365.1 Candidatus Peregrinibacteria bacterium
AAAGCTTCAAGAGGAGGTTGATGGCTTAAAGAAGCTATTTTCAAACAATATTACCGACTTCAAAGTACTCGAAGAAGTCGACACAAAACTCATGAATCTTCCGGCAAAGCGCGTCACAGTACAGTTCCGAAATAACGACGACAAAACTACGCTCGAAAAAACTATCTTCACGGTTACCGTCAAAGATAACAACGCATATGTAATTCTCTTTGATGACGATGTCGTAGATTTCCAAAAATATCTGCCAGCATACGACACCATGGCCGCATCAATGATGCCACTCTAAAGATAGTATATTAAAATCCGAATTCTTTTTTCCTCGGATAGAGTTTCCCGAGAATAAGGAATGACTGTTCTTCCATGATACGCTCTTCTTTTCTTGTTGCATGATCGTATCCAAACGTGTGCAGTAGGCCGTGAATGAGCATATAGCACATCTCTTGTTCAAACGGTATTTTTTGCTCTTTCGCCTGTCTGGCGATCGTATCAATCGACAAGAAAATTTCACCAGCAGGAAATCCCTCTTTTTTTACAGAAGCCTTGTCGACGGGCATAAACTCTTTTGTTTCAACAAAAGAGAATGTAATCACATCGGTCGCACTATCTTTTCCTCGATACTCGCGGTTGATCTTTTTGATCTCACGATCATTCACGAGATAGACATTGAGCGCCAAATCACTCGCAACAACTCCACGAGGGCAGTAGCTCTTTAACCGCTTAGATAAGACATCTTCAGACTTTTTGAGAAGCCGTTTCATCATGCGTGTTAATGCAGAATCGACAGGATGTTTTGTTCGGGATTCAACAGTAAGATGCATATATTTTTTAGTAAAAATTAAGGCTTCTTGATAAATAACGTTTCAAGCGTTTTCCACTCGTTATCATCAGTGTACCACGACCCGTAGAGAGCAACGCCTTGGAAAACATCCGTATTGCTTCTCCAGCTATTGAGTCCATCAACAACACCAAGAAGTCCTGATTTGATATTTTCTGCAGCAGGATAGAATGTCTCTGTTTGTGTATCATATGTCGGAAGACCAATCAAAATTTTGGCTTTTTCATGCGACAAAAGTTGAGTGATCCAAATGATCTGATTTTTTAAAAAGTATTGGTAAACCGATGCTGCCTTAATACTATTCTCATAAGTCATCACGGCAATTTGATCGCTTCGTTTGGCAACTTCTCGGTAAAATGTACTCGAAAGATATGACTTCAGTTCCATGAAATGCCTTGCGATCCAGAATACATAATCAGGAATGAGCTCAGGAAGGGCGACAGAGAGGGTTTTATTCTCACCGATTGCCTTTTTGGTATCTTCAAGAAGGAAGAGGAAGTCACTATCACCATCAACGATTGGTTCAATGTCATAATGAATACCATCCATACCAAAATCATGAACCAGAATTTCAGCTGTTTTGACAGTATTTCGGCGAACATTAATATCTTCAAGGCGAATTTTGCTTCGTAGTTGCCCCATCCACGCGAGAAATTGAATCCGGTCGCCATACTGTCGGCTCGTCTTTAGAAACTCGCTTAAAAGGGCATATCGTTCAGGTGGAATCGATCCATCAGGCTCAATAGGGCCAACATGAAGAAAAACATATTTGATACCATGAGATCCAAGGGTTTCGACGAAAGATCGAATCTCCTCAGGCGTGTGAGTTTGATCGACCCATGCGTGCGGCGCCCACACGGCATTCTCGTTACGATTGTAGTAGCTGCCCACCTCGTGGCGCCGCGGTCCAATCAAAAAATACCACGCAATAAGCAGTAAAATAACAAATATAATCACCGCATAATGAACAACTCGCACGAATAAGCGCGACGTAGACGTAGAAGGTTTACGAGCTCTTAATAATCGAGATGAGTACTTCGGAAGCGACATGTGACGTGCAACAAGTTGTATCAACAATATATTACTGATGCCTGGAAAGATACTCTTGAATGCCCGTCATCCACTGGTCAAAATCTTTTTGAGTAAGAGGTGCTTCTGGCTGGAAAAATACGGAATCACTGATAATACCGCTTAAATAAGCGAAATTTACGTATCTTGGGTACCACCACATGTATGAAATTCGAGCCGAAATATCGAGATAAGGGGTCTTTTG